>NZ_JAOQJF010000014.1:0-78359 GCF_025567195.1 Alitiscatomonas aceti
ATGGTGGCTTAAAAGTTGTACCCTAAAATATCAAATCGGATTTTTGAAATTTTCTTCAAAAAACACTTGACTTTTTATTAGCAGGCTTTCAGAAAGCTCCCGCAGCGGACGATCCGGAAAAGAGTTTTCTGTTTGTGTGCAGAGTCTGATCCTATAACAATTTAGGAGGTACACCCAATGAAACAGGGCTATGGCGTTTTTGGTGCGGCCTATGAAGTGATGCTGAGAAATGATCCCCATGATCCACGTTCCATCGATCACGAACTCCTGCGCCGGATGGTCCGTCTGGATCCAGAGTCCTATGATCTGCTTTATGCGGAGCCGCCGTTCTGTCCCCATATGGAAGGCCACGATCTGTACGGCCTGGCGCAGACATTAAAAAACAGGAGGACCGCGCCTCCATTGAGACTATCCTTGCCTTCACATCCGGGATCGCAAAAAAGTGTGAAACCTCCCTGGAGAAGAAGCGGTTCGGGGGAACAGAACAGGAGATCCTGGCCCGCGGTACAGACTGGTGCACGGACATGGCCCGCGTGGCGGTCGTTCTTTTGGGATGTATCGGTATTCCTGCCAGAGTTCTCTATCTCGCTGATCCAGAAAGGGCATACCATGGACATTCGGCGGTGGAGGCTTTTTACGATGGAAAATATGGGGCGGCGGATCCCATCTATGGGTACACCTTTTATGATGGGGGCCCACTGGATGCATATACACTGATGTATGAACCACAGCATCTGAAGCATCTGCCGGAAGAATACAGAAGTCTTTTTCAGTGTATCGCCGTCAGCAGGTATGATCCTATGGATCCGTCCAATGATTACTCTGTGTCAGCAGTCAATGCCTATTACCGGACTGTACTGACCCGGGAGCATCATGGACACTGGATGATGGGAGAGGGGTAACGGCCGGTCTGCTGCTGCTGTCCTTGTGTCAGATCCCTGCGGAGGATACAGACGTCTGGCATCCGCCAGCCGTCATAAAAATTTCTGCCAAGAAAATACTATAAAACCGGGGCGCTATAAGGCCCTGGAAAGGAGGCAGCCAGATGAAAAGAAAAGTCTGGATCCCAATGACAGTCATTGCCGCCATGCTCCTGATCCCGGTTCCTTTAAGATATAAGGACGGGGGCAGTGTATGCTTCAAGGCGGTCTTATATGATGTGACCCGATTCCACCAGCTGGATCTGGACTCCCAGACCGGATATGATGATGGATGGAGGATCCGGATACTGGGGATCCCTGTATATGATGATCGGGAGGAACCGGATACGAAGGAAGCGGATATGGCAGAGCATGAGGCTCCGCCGCGCGGGCAGCCAGCGGCTTATGATCCCATTTTAGAGGAATACAGCCAGATGGTGCAGAATGATTTTTATGTGGATCTCAGGGATTCAGAGCTTTATGAAAGCAGCTTTGGAGAGCATATCAGTATGGAGATCCGCACCCATGAGCAGGATATATATTACGCCCTTTATGATATAGACGGGAATGGGACCCAGGAGCTTTTGATCGCTGGCGGAGAGTATGGGACTGTGTCCCCGGTCTTTACTCCGTGGAATTATGATCTGTACGGATGGAATGGAACCCATGCGGTCCGTATTTTCCCGGAAATGGAGTTTGGATACAGGACCAATTTTTCGCTTTATGAAAACGGGGTCATCGAGGTGTTTTACAGCAGCAGCGCTGCGGAATCCGGAACGGATCTCTATAAAATTTCGGATGACGGGGTAAACGCCATGCGGATCGACTCTTTTACGTCCACGGCCCGTCTGGAAGGAGAAACTCCGGTATTTACTTATATGCAGAATGGAACGGAGATCTCTGAAGAAGAATATCATGCCAGGATCCAGGCGTATGAGATCCCCCTTTCAGAAGCGCCGGAGTGGATCCAGATCCAGTAGACCTCCATTCCCATTTCTTTGTACTGGATCTGGAGATGGTCTGGATCATTCATTGGTCAGAAAGGAAGGTGCAGTTATGAAAAAACGGATCCTTATTTGCTTACTGATACTTGTTGGCGCAGCGTTTCTTTTTTATCTGGGGATCCAGAAGACCCATACGTTTACCCTGGCAGACAGGGAAGGCACTTCGCTGAAGGGAGAGCAGATACAGCCGGTATTTGGGACTGTCCAGGTTTCCAGCAGCTGCGATACAGCCGTAGTCTTTACAGATACCGAAACAGGAGAGACGTATGAGATCGGCTATCTTACCCCGGGCATACGGGAGAAGATCCGTCTGCGAAGAGGAAGGTGGTATACGGTGACCGGCGCAGGAGAGCTTACCATGGGGGCGGTCATCCTCAGGATCGAATAGGCGGTGCGAATGCGGCCTGCCTTTGGATATCCGTCATAAAAAGGAGCTGCTGCAAAAGGAAAGCACGGAAAACTTTCTTTTGCAGCAGCTCCTTTGCTGTCTGTTTTATTTGGTTCCGAAGATCCTGTCTCCGGCGTCGCCCAGACCCGGACAGATGTAGGCTTTTTCATTTAACTGGCGGTCCAGATGGCCCACATAGATCTGGACATCCGGATGGGCCTTTCTAAGACGCTCCAGGCCTTCCGGGGCCGCGATGACGCACATGAATTTAATATGCTTTCCGCCATGCTGCTTGATGAAGTCAATGGCTGCCACAGCAGAGCCGCCGGTGGCCAGCATGGGGTCTGTTACTACAATGGTACGCTGCTCGATGGGATCCGGCAGCTTACAGAAATATTCGTGGGGCTGATGGGTCTTTTCATCCCGGTACAGGCCGATGTGGCCGACCTTGGCAGTGGGCACCAGGGCCAGGATCCCGTTGACCATGCCAAGTCCTGCACGCAGGATCGGTACCACGGCCAGTTTCTTTCCGGCAATAACAGGAGTCATACAGGTTTCGATGGGAGTTTCCACTTCGACCTCCTCCAGAGGAAGATCCCGCAGGGCCTCATAGCCCATGAGAGTTGCGATTTCCTCGATCAGGGTCCTGAATTCATTTGTACCCGTTCTCTTATCTCTCAGCATGGAGATTTTATGCTGCACCAGCGGATGTTCGATGATCGTTACATTTTCCATAGTATTATCCAGCCTTTCCTCTTTATTTGTATCCCGGGCACAGAACGGTCCCCGGGCATCGATCTTCCCATAATCCTATCAGAAATCCAACGGGAAATCAACTATTTCGTATCCGGCGTATAGCTTACGATCACGTAATCGCCCAGGGCATGGGGCACAGGCACAGCCATGTAAATAACGCCCTGGTTCTCGTAGGAAAAGGACTGGGGGAAGCCCTCCAGATTTTCCGCCGTGAAATCGCACTGCTTCAGGATCTCCCACATGGCGTTGAGGTCCTGGGTCTTTAAATACTCCAGCGCCTCTTTTGAGTCTGCGGGCTTTTTCAGCACACAGTCGTCGGACAGGATATATCCGGCCATGGTATAGGCGTCGGCGTAATCGGAAAGCCCCTGGAGCGTCCCCTTGTTTAGATCCACTGTGGTGGTATAAAAAAGATCAGAGGGGTGGGCGGCTCCGTTTACCATCAGAGAGCCTTCATAGGTAAGGATTGCTTTGTTTTTATCCAGAGATACGACGGTGCATTTGACCGACAGGGTATCGGCCGCCGGATCGACCTGATAATCCGTTAAAACCTGGAGCGCTTTTTCTTTAATAAGAGCATTGACCGCATCCTCCATCTTCGGATCCCGCAGATTGGATAAGACTGCGTATTCAATGGACGTCTTTCCCTGCTTCTCCGTGGCGATCTTGGACCGGACGCTCAGGGCAGAGGAGGAATCCGCTCCCTTCTGGGTCTCCTCCGTTTCTTTTTCCGTTTCCTTCTGGGTCTCTTTTTCCGTTTCTTTTTCTTTATCCCCGCCGGAAGCCTCTGTGGAAGCCATGGTCTCAGCCTCCGAGGTATGGAGGGTATCCAGGTCGATCTTTTCCCTGGATTTGCATCCGGAAGCCGAAAGGGCCACAGCGGCTGCCAGCGCCGCAAACAGAACGTGTTGTTTTCTCATCTGTAACGAACCTCCTTCACGCAGCATAAAGCTGCCGTATAGATATCATTATAAACCATAGGCCGTTTAAAGTACAGGAGAAGAAATATGTAGAAATTCTTAATTTTCTGTAATGGATTTTGAATTGTGTATTTCCAACCACAGGAAAATATGGTATGCTGTACATAATGAAGGACTATGTCCTGTTAGGGAGGTCAAACACCATGGAAAGAAAAAAAGTATGGGCGGTCTATTTCAGCGCCACAGATACCACCAAGAAAACAGTTCTGACCATTGCCGATGAGGCGGCGCGGCTTCTTGGGGCAGAACGGGAGGATTATGATTTTACCCTTCCCGGAATGAGAGAAAACGGTTTTGCTGCGGGGAAAGACGATCTGGTGATCTTCGGAACGCCGGTCTATGCCGGGCGCGTTCCCAATGTACTGTTAAAATACCTGGCCACCATTCAGGGAAACGGCGCTCTTGCGGTTCCGGTGGTGCTTTTTGGAAATAGAAATTTCGACGACGGCCTCATTGAGCTGCGGGACATCCTGGAAAATACCGGTTTCCATACAGTGGCTGCCGCTGCCTTTGTAGGCGAGCATTCCTTCTCAAAGACCCTGGCTGCCGGCCGTCCCGATGCAGACGATATGAAAGAGGCCCTGGCCTTTGCCGGAAAGGTTGCGGAGAAGGTGAAGGGGCTTCCAGAGGGAGAAGCGCCTGCCCCTGTGGAAGTGGATGGCGTACCCCATCCCTACCGGGGCTACTACCAGCCCAGAGACCGGAAGGGCGTTTCCATTGATATCCGGAAGGTAAAATCCCTGGTTTCTGACGCCTGCGACGATTGTAAGATCTGTGCCGATGTCTGTCCCATGGGCTCCATCAGCCATGAAAACGTGCGGGAATATACAGGTATCTGTATCAAATGCGGGGCCTGCATTAAAAAATGTCCAAAGCAGGCCAGATATTATGAGGATGAAGGCTATCTTTACCATCAGCATGAACTGGAAGAGGGCTATACCCGCCGGGCTGCCATCTCCCTTTTCTTATAAAAACAGCGAAAACTAATAATCTGGAGGAGTATCCTATGAAATTATTATCACTTGCAGAGGAATTAAGGAGTAATTCCTATCCGGGCAGAGGAATCGTCATCGGCAGATCCAAAGACGGAGCAAAGGCTGTCACCGCGTATTTCATCATGGGCAGAAGCGAAAACAGCAGGAACCGCGTATTTGTAGAAGAGGGAGAGGGGATCCGCACCCAGGCCTTCGATCCGGCAAAGCTTTCCGATCCCAGCCTTATCATCTATGCGCCGGTCCGTGTCCTGGGCAATAAGACCATTGTGACCAATGGAGACCAGACCGACACCATCTACGAGGGAATGGATAAGCAGCTCACCTTTGAGCAGTCCTTACGCTGCCGGGAATTTGAGCCGGACGGACCCAACTACACGCCCCGTATCTCCGGGATCATGCACATTGAAAATGGAGGCTATAATTACGCCATGTCCATCTTAAAGAGCAGCAATGGAAATCCGGAAAGCTGCTGCCGGTTTACCTATGCCTATGAAAAGCCTTTAAACGGCGAAGGCCGGTTCATCCATACGTACATGGGCGACGGAAATCCCCTTCCCAGCTTTGAAGGCGAGCCGAAGCGGGTGGAGATCGACGGGACCATCGACGAATTTACAGAGATGGTATGGAACAGCTTAAACCAGGATAACAAGGTTTCCCTGTTCGTACGGTTCATTGATATTGCCACAGGAACGTATGAGACCAGGATCGTAAATAAAAATAAGTAACAGATCATATACAAAAGGAGACGTTTCAATGAAAGAGATGGAATTAAAATACGGCTGTAACCCCAACCAGAAACCGTCCAGGGTTTTCATGGAGAATGGAAGCGAACTGCCCATCACCGTCTTAAATGGAAGACCGGGCTATATCAACCTTTTAGATGCTTTTAACGGCTGGCAGCTGGTAAGGGAATTAAAGAAGGCCACCGGACTTCCCGCAGCCACATCCTTTAAGCACGTATCCCCGGCCGGAGCCGCTGTGGGCCTTCCCATGGACGACGTATTAAAGAAGATCTACTGGGTAGACGATCTGGGAGAGCTCTCCCCCCTGGCCTGTGCATACGCCAGGGCCAGAGGAGCGGACCGTATGTCTTCCTTCGGCGACTTTATTTCCCTTTCCGATCCCTGCGACGTGGATACGGCGAAGCTCATTAAAAGAGAGGTTTCCGACGGCGTCATTGCTCCGGGCTATGAGCCGGAGGCCCTGGAGATCTTAAAGGCAAAGAAAAATGGAAATTACAATGTGATCCAGATCGACGAAAATTACGTTCCCGATCCCATCGAGCGCAAGCAGGTCTTTGGCATTACCTTTGAGCAGGGACGCAATGAGCTGGATATCAATAAAGATCTCCTGTCCAACATCGTTACAGATAATAAGGAGATGCCGGAAGCTGCAAAGGTAGATCTGATGATCGCCCTTATTACCTTAAAGTACACCCAGTCCAACTCCGTGTGCTATGTAAAGGGCGGCCAGGCCATCGGTATCGGAGCGGGCCAGCAGTCCAGAGTCCACTGTACCCGTCTCGCAGGCCAGAAGGCAGACAACTGGTTCTTACGGCAGGCTCCCCAGGTTTTGAACCTTCCGTTTATCGATAAGATCAAACGGGCCGACCGGGATAATGCCATCGACGTTTATATCGGGGACGAATACATGGACGTGCTGGCGGACGGTCAGTGGGAGAAGATCTTCACAGAGAAGCCGCCGGTATTCACAAGAGAAGAGAAGCGGGCATGGCTGGATCAGATGCAGGATGTGGCCCTGGGCTCCGATGCCTTCTTCCCCTTTGGAGACAACATCGAAAGAGCCCATAAGAGCGGTGTTAAATACATTGCCCAGCCAGGCGGCTCTGTCCGTGACGATAATGTCATCGAGGTCTGCAATAAGTATGGCATGACCATGGCGTTTACGGGGATCCGGCTGTTCCACCACTAAAAAGATGGATCTGCCGGCCCTTCAGACCGGCAGATTTTTCCGAATAAAAATTTCCCTTGCAAATCTTCAAAACCTATGATAGACTTATATTCGGTTTTGAACCGATGCCGGCATGGCGGAATGGCAGACGCATCAGACTCAAAATCTGACGGGGGCAACCTCGTGCCGGTTCAAGTCCGGCTGCCGGCACTGCCAGAAAGGGCGCTGTACGCAAGGGAAATTTCCTGTGTACAGCGCCTTTTTTCGTATCTTTCCATAAACCATCCGGGAGAACCGAACTCCCAGATGCCATCTGCCCTGGGAGGAAGAGGATCAGCCTGTTTCTTCCGTCATGCGGCTGCTCCGCACATACCGGTCCAGGGAGGTTTCCAGAGAACCCTCCAGGGCAATGAGCAGATACCGGGTCAGCTGCTCCTCGGAGGATTCCATATCGCTCTGGATCCAGCCGATCATGATCCCGGAAACAGCCTCCAGGTAAAACGCAGCCAGAAAATCCAGGTAATCATCGGGTACCGCCCGCCCACGGCACAGCTCCCGCAGCCGGTCATGCATCATTCCGGAAATGTCCTCCACGCAGATCCGCCGGAAGGAATCGCCCCCCATGCTGCTCAGGGCAGACTTACACACCGCAGCATTTTCCTTTAAATACCGGATCAGATTCTGGATCCACACCTCCAGGGTAGGGCACCGGGACCGGTCGGCAAATAGCTTCTCGAAATCCTGCCGGAAGGTCCAGGACAGCAGATCGTAAATATCCTGGAAGTGGTAATAAAATGTATACCGGTTAATACCGCAGTCGTCGGCCAGCTCCTGTATGGTAATGCGGCCCAGATTTTTTCTCGTCATCAGCTTTTTCAAAGAGGCCGCCATCTGTTCTTTTCTGTGCAGGGACAATTCGTTTCGTTTCATATACTCTCCATTATCGTGATCTTTTTTCCGTAAACGCACCACAATTATATCAAAATGTGTAGATTTACACAAGTGACGAATATTGTGTATGGGAAGTTTTCAGCGTTTGATATATAGTTTTGTACATTGAAACAACAGACCAGACAGAGGAAGGAGCAGAAAGAAATTATGGAAGACAACAGACAGAAACCGGGCTTCTTTGTCCGGCTGGCAACTCTGATCGTGGATAAAAGAAACCTTTTTTTCCTGCTGTATACAGCAGGGATCATCTTCAGCCTTATTTCGCAGGGCTGGGTCCAGGTGAATAATGACATCACCGATTATCTGCCGGAGGAGACAGAGACACGGCAGGGTCTCCAGCTGATGGAAGACGAGTTTACCACCTTTGGCACAGCCCGGGTCATGGTTTCTAATATTACATATGAAAATGCGGAGGAGCTGAAGGATGTGATCGAGGCCATCCCGGGAGTTTCCTCTGTGACCTTTGGCGATCAGGTGGACGAGGATGAAAATACCATCGACGCCGATGACCGGGACGACTATTATAAGGATTCAGCCGCCCTGTATTCCGTGACCTTTGAGGGAGAGACCGACGATCCCGTCAGTGAAGAGGCCATGGTGCAGTTAAGGGAGACCTTAAAGGATTACGACCTTTCCATTTCCTCCGAGGTAGGAGAGGACGGGTCTGCAAGGCTTGAAAAGGAAATGCAGAGCATTCTTGTGGTGGCCGCCATCACGATCCTTGTGGTGCTCTTCCTGACCTCCAGGACTTATGGAGAGATCCCGGTGCTGCTTCTGACCTTTGTGGCAGCGGCTCTCTTAAATAAAGGAACCAACTATCTTCTGGGAGAGATTTCCTTTATTTCTGATTCCATCGCCGTGGTCTTACAGCTGGCCCTGGCCATTGACTATGCCATTATCCTGTGCCACCGGTTCAGTGAGGAGAAGGAGACGGCAGATACCCGTACAGCCTGTATCCTGGCCTTAAGCAAGGCGATCCCGGAGATCTCCTCCAGCTGCCTGACTACCCTGGCCGGCCTGGCCGCCATGATGTTCATGCAGTTTGGCATCGGCATGGACCTGGGCGTCGTCCTTATCAAGGCCGTGCTTTTCAGTATCCTCTCGGTATTTACCTTAATGCCGGGGCTTCTTATGCTGTTTTCCAAGCTCATCGAGCGGACCCCCCATAAGAGCTTTATCCCGAAGATCACCGTCTGGGGGCGGTTTGTGACCAGTCTGAAATACATCACTCCGCCGCTGTTTGTAATCGCCTTTGCCGCCGCCGCCTATCTGGCTGGAAACTGCCCGTATTCCTACGGCACTAATACAGTGAAAACTGAAAAGAAAAATGAAACGGAGATCGCCAGGGAGAATATAGACAACGTTTTTGGAAGCCAGAATACCCTGGCAGTGGTGGTCCCGGCCGGGGACTATGAAACAGAGGAGCGGCTTTTAAAACGTCTCAGCGCCTTTCCCCAGGTGGACACAGCCCTGGGCCTGGCCAACGTGGAGGTAAAGGACGGATATGTTCTGACGGACGCCCTGACGCCCAGACAGTTTTCCGAGCTGACGGATATGGATATGGAGATCTGCCGCCTGTTCTATAAGGCCTACGCCGCCGACCGGGAGGAATATGTGCGGATCATCAATAATATTGACGTTTTCAAGGTCCCCATCATCGATATGTTCCAGTTTTTATACCAGTATGTGGGCGACGGGTATCTGGACCAGGGATATATCACCCTGGACGACGATACCAGAAGTGATCTGGATGACCTGAACAAACAGATCAATGACGCCAAGGAGCAGCTCCAGAGCGAAAAATACTCCCGGATGCTCTTAAATCTGGCTCTGCCGGAGGAGGGCCAGGAGACCTTCGCGTTCCTGGATACCCTCCATGAGGTGATCGGAGGCTATTATCCGGCCGGAAGCTTTTATCTGGTGGGCAATTCCACCAGCGATTATGACCTTGCGTCCTCCTTCTCCCACGACAATACGCTCATCAGCGTCCTGACCATCGTATTTGTGATCCTGGTGCTTTTATTCACCTTCATGTCCGTGGGCCTTCCTGTTCTGCTGATCCTGGTGATCCAGGGAAGCGTGTGGTTAAACTTTTCCTTCCCCACGCTCCAGAACAGCCCCGTATACTTTTTAAGCTATCTGATCGTCAGCTCCATCCAGATGGGCGCCAACATTGATTATGCCATCGTAATCTCCAGCCGCTACCAGGAGCTGAAAAATAAGATGCCGCGGAGAGAGGCCATGATCGAAACGCTGAACCTGTCGTTCCCCACGGTATTCACCTCCGGGACCATCATGGCCTCCGCAGGTATCTTCATCAGCAAGATGACCACGGATCCGGCCATTTACGCCGTAGGCCTGTGCATCGGCCGCGGCACCATCATCTCCATGCTCTTAGTCATGGGGATCCTTCCGGGTATTCTGCTTTTAGGAGACACCATCATCGACCGGACCACCTTCAATATCAAATATCCGGCCATCGTCCAGACCACAGAGGCCGTGGGCATGGTACGGCTGGACGGGCGGATCCGCGGCACAGTTTCCGGTAAGATCGACGCCGAGGTCCACGGAGTCTTAATGGGAGACGTTTCCGCTGTGATCTCTGCCGGAAATCCGGATGCGGTGAAGGCCATCGGGGAGCTGCCGGATGGAGAAGATCCCGGCAGCCTGGAAGAAAAGCCAGATGAAAACGAGAAAAATACGGAGAAAGGAGAAAATGACCATGAAGCATAAAGCAAAAAAAATATCGGCAGTGATCCTGTCCGCCGTCCTGGCAGCTTCCTCCTTTTCATCCATTCCCGCCTATGCGGACGGCGAAACGGTCCAGATCTCCAGCGCCGAGGATTTTGCCGCCTTTTCAAAAAACTGCACCCTGGATTCCTGGTCCAGAGGAAAGACCATAAATCTGACGGCTGATATCAGTCTGGCCGATACAGACGTTTCTCCTGTGCCGATCTTCTGCGGTACCTTCAACGGAAACGGCCATACCATTTCCGGCCTGGATCTGGACGGAGGCAACTCCTACCAGGGACTGTTCCGGTTTGTGGCAGAGGATGGCGTTATAAACGGACTGACCGTCTCCGGCACTGTGTCGGCGGACGGCGCCCAGGAGTATGTGGGCGGGATCGCAGGCAGCGTCCGCGGCATTGTACGGGACTGCAGCTTTGAGGGCGTCATCGACGGGACCATGTATGTGGGCGGAATTGCAGGCATCACAGAAAAAACGGGACGGATCGAAAACTGCCGGGTCATCGGCATGGTCCAGGGAGAAAAATACATCGGGGGCATCACCGGACGGAACGACGGCTCCATTTCCGCCTCTGTAAACCATGCACGGATCAATCCCCTGGCCGGAGGGCTCAGCGCCAGTCTGGAGGAAGAGGCACCGGCTGATGTGAAGGATACGGCGCTGGACCGGACAGAAAGCACTCTGGAAAATGCCAGAGATACGGCTGAGGTATCCCAGGATACGGGAGGGATCGCAGGCTTTTCCAATGGAAATATCTTAAACTGCACCAATGAAGGCGCAGTGGGCTATCCCCATGTGGGCTACAACGTGGGCGGCATCGTGGGGCGTACCAGCGGCTACCTGTCCGGCTGTACCAACAAGGGAAAGATCAACGGCAGGAAGGATGTGGGCGGCATTGCCGGACAGCTTGCCCCCGATATCCAGCTGATCTTTTCCACGGACACCCTGGATAAGCTGGATCACGAATTATCTGTGCTTTCCAGCCTGGCCGACACCGCCATGGACCACACGGACGGAAACCGGGATGTAATCTCCAGACGTCTGGACGCCATTTCTGATTATGCAGAATCTGCCTCGGACCACACCTCCGACCTGGCAGATATGACTGTGGACTGGGCCGACGGGAATCTGGAGGTCATCAATGATCTCATGGACCGGGTCGGCGATACAGTGGACCGGTTAAACGAGATCACCAGCAGCGCTGAGGGGATCCTGGATACAGTGGGAGAAGGCGTAGAGCTTCTGGAGGATTGCGTGGACGAGGCCGGAAGCGCCCTGGGCGCCGGGGCCAAAGGAGAGCAGGAGCTCCGGGACATGATCCAGAAAATGAAGGATTACAACGCCATCCAGAAGGAATGTGCCGCCGCCATACGTGAGGATGCAAAGAATATGCTGAAGGCCCTGGCGGAGGGCGATCTGGAGGGAGCCTCGGAGCTGGCCGCAGATATGGAGGAGCAGGCGGCGGAATATAAAAATGCCGCCCAGGGCAAGCTTGAGACTTTAAAGCAGTTCCGGGAAGCCATCAAGGATCTCCCTGCCATTGCCGACAAGCTCCGGGGCAGCGCCGGGAGCCTGGAGGAGGCCATGGATACCCTGGAGCACGTCTCCTATGATGTGGCTGACACAGCCGCGGAGGTACACCGCCTGTTCCAGGATCTCTCGGACCGGGATGACATCCAGTTCAAGTCCCTGGGTGACGACTATAAGGCCAAGGGAGACCAGGTCCATGACTCCGTCAGCGCCATCGGAGACCAGCTGGATCTCCTGAACCAGGAGGTGGGAGCCACTGGAGACGCCCTTTCTGCGGATATGCGGAGCCTAAAGGACCAGCTCCAGGTCATCAGCGATGTGCTGGACGACGCGGCGGACGATGCCAGGGAGTCCGATAAGGACGATCTCTGGAGCGACGTATCCGAGGAAGAGATCTATCAGACCACCGTCGGAAAGGCCGAGGGCTGCATTAACAACGGTGTGGTGGAAGGAGACATCAACGCCGGAGGCGTAGCCGGAGCCATGGCTGTGGAAAGTATGCTGGATCCGGAGGAGGACATTGAGCGGGTCGGGGACGATTCCTTCAGCTTTCACTACGAAACCCGGGCGATTCTGTTAAACTGTGAGAACCGGGTACCCGTCACCTCCAAAAAAGACTACGCAGGAGGTATCGTTGGCCGCATGGATCTGGGATATATCCTGGACTGCCGGAACTACGGAAATGTGGAGAGCACTGATGGAAGCTATGTGGGAGGAATCGCCGGAAGCTCCGCCTCCACCATCCGAAGATCCCAGAGTAAATGTATGGCTTCTGGCAAAAACTTTGTGGGGGGGATTGCCGGGGATGGCTACAATCTGACAGAAAATCTTGCCTTTGTATCCATTGGGGACGGTGAGATGTATTGCGGCGCCATTGCAGGCCGTGTGGATGATGAAGGCGAGATTTCAAGCAACCGGTTTGTGGAGAATGGAAGCGCCGGCATCGACGGAGTCAGCTACGCGGGAAAGGCCGAGCCCATTTCCTATGAAAGCCTCATGGCAGAAGAAAACGCCCCGGAAGAATTCGGGAAATTTGCTCTGACGTATATCGCTGATGACACTCTGGCGGGCCGCGTTTCCTGTAAATATGGAGAGCCGCTTTCCGGCCTTGCCGTTCCCTCCGTGCCGCAGAAGCCGGGATATCACGGAGAGTGGGAGCCTGTGGGCGAAGATACCATCACCTTTGACCATGTGTTAAAGGCTGTTTATACGCCTCATGTGACCACGGTGGAAAGCAGCGCCCGGAGGGATGACGTGCGGGCTGTGATCCTGGCCGAGGGCACCTTCCATGAGGATACAGAGTTGTCAGCAGAAAAGCTGTCAGAGGAAAGGGACCGTGAGACCTGGAGGATCACGCTCACCGGAGATCTGGGCGGTGAGGAGGAGTCCCAGGAAGCCTATACCTACCGCTTTATCCTTCCCAGGGACTGGGAAAACGCTTCTCTGACCATAAAAACAGCCCAGGGGACGGAAGAGGCCGGCTGCAAAAAGGACCAGAGCGCCCTGGTGTTCTCCACTGCCTGGACGGACTTTGAGCTGACGGCGGAAAAAACAGGCGCAGGTGCGAAGGGAGGCTGGATGATCCCGGCGCTGGCAGGAGGTGCGCTCCTGGCGGCGGCTGTCCTGGTATTCCTTTTTGTAAAGAAGAAAAAAAGAGCTTTGCCAGAGGAAAACGGGGACCATCAGAAAGCCGTCCAGGAGGCTGAAAAAGATTCGCCGTTGAAATAATGACCGATCTGGTGTATGATGGAGGCAGTAAGAGCTGCCTCCATTTTTCGGCAGTATGGAAAGGAGCGTGCCGGTGATGACATGTATGGAAGCGGAGAAAATGGTGATCCCGTATATCAACGACCAGCTTTCGGTGACAGAGCTGGAGGATTTCATTGAGCACATTAAGACCTGCGAGAACTGCCGGGAAGAGCTGGAGATCCACTATATGGTGGATGTGGGTTTAAAAAAGCTGGATGAGGCCGACGGCACCTATGACATCGTCGGCGATCTGAAACGGAAGCTGGAGAGCTCAGAGGCTGTCCTGCGGCGCTTCTTCACCTTCCAGGTGGCCCGCTATGCCGTCAGCACCCTGATGGCCATGGCCCTGGTGGTCATATTCCTCTTACAGCTCAGGATCTGGAAGCAGGCAGGCTTCTTTATATCAATTTAGGAGACGATTATGGAAAAACTGGTACTGATCGACGGGCACAGTATTTTAAACCGTGCCTTTTACGGCGTTCCCGGACTGACCAATTCCGAGGGACTCCATACCAATGCCGTTTATGGTTTTTTAAATATTCTTTTTAAGCTGCTGGAGGAGGAAAAGCCGGGATATCTGGCCGTGGCCTTCGACCTGAAGGCTCCCACCTTCCGCCATACCATGTACGACGCCTATAAAGGAACGAGAAAGCCCATGCCGGAAGAGCTTCACGAGCAGGTTCCCCTGATGAAGGAGGTTCTGACGGCCATGGGCATTCCGATCTTTACGAGAGAGGGCTATGAGGCCGACGATATCCTGGGAACGGTGGCGAAAAAGGCCCAGGCAGCCGGGATGGAGGTAACGGTGGTTTCTGGGGACCGGGACCTTCTCCAGCTTTCTGATGTCCATATTAAGATCAGCATCCCTAAGACCAGCCGTGGGACCACAGAGGTCCATACGTACTATCCGGAGGATGTAAAGCGGGAGTATCAGGTAACGCCGGAGCAGTTTATCGACGTAAAAGCCCTTATGGGAGACACCTCCGACAATATTCCCGGAGTTCCCTCCATCGGAGAAAAAACAGCGACAAATCTGATCCTGCAGTTTGGCAGCGTGAACGGTGTTTACGAGCATCTTTCAGAGGTAAAGCCTCCCCGGGCAAAAAAATCCCTGGAGGAGCACAGGGATCTGGCTGAGCTTTCTTATAAGCTGGCAAAGATCTGCATCGATGCTCCGGTGGAATTCTCTCCGGAGGACGCCAGGATCGGAGACCTCTACACAAAAGAAGCATATGAGTACATGAGCCGCCTGGAATTTAAATCCCTGCTGGCAAGATTCGGGGACCATGTGAAAAAGGAAGCAGCTGCAACTCTGGATTTCCATGCTGTGACGGATCTGGCCGTGGCCGAGGCACTGTTCCAGAAGGCCATGGGATCCGAACGGACCGGGGCCGTCCTGCTGGCCGAGGGACCGGAGATCTCCGGAGCCGCCCTGTGCCTGGACGGCCAGAACGCGTATCTGATCCAGAAGGAGGGTTTCCTTACGGGAGAGTACCTGGCCGGTAAAATGACGGAGCTGTACCGGACCGGACATGTATGGACCCTGGGGCTGAAAAGCCAGCTTCCATTCCTGGATCTGGGCTATGGGGACACGGTGTATGACGCCGCTGTGGCCGCTTACCTTTTAAATCCTCTGAAGGATACGTATGACTATGACGATCTGGCCAGGGATCACCTGGGGCTTACGGCTCCCTCCAGAGCGGATCTTTTGAAAAAGCTGACGTATGCGGAGGCCATGGATCAGGAACCGGAAGCCTTCCTTTCTTTTGCCGGCTTCCTGGGCCACTGTGCATACCAGTCCGGCGGGATCCTTATGGAAAAGCTGGAAGCGGAAGGCATGAAGGATCTGTACCTGGAGATCGAGCTTCCGCTGATCTACGCCCTGTACCATATGGAGGAAGAGGGGATCGCCGTAAAACGGGAGGAGCTTTCCGCCTACGGTGAAAAACTGAAGCAGCAGATCACAGTCCTGGAGCAGGAGATCTGGGACATGACCGGAAGCCAGTTCAACATCAACTCCCCGAAACAGTTAGGCGAGGTGCTGTTTGAAAAAATGGGCTTAAAGGGCGGAAAAAAGACAAAGACAGGCTACTCCACGGCTGCCGACGTACTGGAGAAGCTGGCTCCCGATTATCCAGTGGTACAGAAGATCCTGGACTACCGGACGTATGCAAAGCTCAATTCCACCTACGCCGAGGGCCTGGGAAACTTCATCGGACCAGACGGAAGGATCCACAGCCGCTTTAACCAGACTATTACGGCCACCGGACGCATTTCCAGCACGGAGCCCAACCTCCAGAATATCCCCATCCGCATGGAACTGGGGAGGGCCATCCGGAAGGTGTTTGTACCCAGGGACGGGTTCATATTCCTGGACGCCGACTATTCCCAGATCGAGCTCCGGGTACTGGCCCATATGTCGGGAGACTCCAGGCTCATCGAGGCCTACCGGAGCGCCCAGGACATCCACGCCATCACAGCCTCCCAGGTGTTCCATATCCCCCTGGACCAGGTAACGCCCCTAAAACGGCGCAACGCCAAGGCTGTGAACTTCGGCATCGTCTACGGCATCAGCGCCTTCGGCCTCAGCGAGGATCTGAGCATCTCCAGGAAAGAGGCTCTGGAATATATCAATCAGTATTTCGAAACGTATCCGGGCGTAAAGACCTTCCTGGACGGCCTGGTGGCTGACGCCAGGGAAAAGGGCTTCGTTTCCACCATGTTCGGCCGGCGGCGTCCTGTACCGGAGCTGGGCTCTGCCAATTTCATGCAGCGTTCCTTCGGCGAGCGGGTGGCCATGAATTCCCCGATCCAGGGAACGGCCGCCGATATCATAAAGATCGCCATGATCCGGGTGGACCGGAGGCTTCGGGAGGAGGGCCTGGAATCCAGGCTGATCCTGCAGGTCCACGATGAGCTTCTGGTGGAAACGGCAGTCCGGGAAAAGGCACAGGTGGAGCGGATCCTGTCTGAGGAAATGAGCCGGGCGGCCGCCCTGAAGGTGCCCCTGGAGATCGATATGCACGATGGAAAAAACTGGTTTGAGGCCAAATAAATTCGAGGCGGTAAAATGGAAACACAAAGGAAACGGATCATCGGCGTCACCGGAGGGGTGGGCGCCGGTAAATCGACGGTACTGGCCCTTTTAAGGGAAAAATTCGGCGCAGACGTTTTTCTGGCGGATACCTGCGCCCACGAGCTCATGGAGCCCGGGACCAGAGGCCTGGAGCAGGTGGTCCAGGCCCTGGGCAGCAGCTTCCTGGCTCCCGACGGCTCTGTGGACAAAAAGGCTCTGGCCCAACGGATCTTCCATGATAAAGAGGCCTTAAGGACCATGAACGCCATCATTCATCCCCTGGTCTGGGAGACCCTGGGAAAAAGGGCAGAAGCGTCCGGGCGCTCCCTGGCAGTCATCGAGGCAGCCGTGTTCGATACAGCTCCCGACGGTCTTTTTGACGAGATCTGGTATGTGTACGCAGACCCGGAGTGCCGGATCCGGCGTCTCATGGAAAGCCGCGGCTATTCCAGGGAAAAATGTGAACGCATCATAGAAAGCCAGGCATCTGAGGAGGAGTACAGGGCCAGATGCAGCCGCGTCATCGACAACAGCGGAAGCGCCCTGGAAACGGAAAAACAGCTAAAGGAGATTCTTTGTAATGAGATTTGTTAGTATCGCCAGCGGCAGCAGCGGAAACTGCATTTACGCGGGGACGGAAAGCACCCATATCCTGGTGGACGCAGGCATCAGTGCAAAGCGCATTGAGCAGGGACTTTTTGAGGTAGGGCTCAAGGCCGGAGAGGTGAACGCCATCTGCATCACCCATGAGCACACAGACCATGTGCGGGGCCTGGGCGTTCTGGCGAGAAAATATGCGATCCCCATTTACGGAACAAAGGGGACTTTACAGGAAATAAAAAAGATCAAGGGACTGGGAGAGTATCCGGAGGAGCTCCTCCATCCGGTGCTGCCGGACGTGAAGTTTACGGTGGGAGACATGGACGTGCTTCCCTTCCACATCGACCACGATGCGGCGGACCCTGTGGCCTACCGGATCCAGTCTGGAAATAAATCCATTGCAGTAGCTACGGATCTGGGCCACTATAACCAGTATACCATCGACCATCTGCTGGATCTGGATGCGGTTCTTCTGGAATCCAACCATGACCTGCGGATGCTGGAGACTGGTCCCTATCCGTATTATCTGAAACGGCGGATCATGGGCGACTTCGGCCACCTTTCCAACGAAAATGCCGGGCGGCTGTTAAACTGCATCTTAAGCGGGAAGATGAAGCACATCCTTCTTGGCCATTTGAGCCAGGAAAACAATATGCCCGAGCTGGCTTATGAGACCGTGCGCCTGGAGGTGGACATGGGAGATACCCCCTACCAGGCCTCGGACTTTTATATGGCCGTTGCCAGACGGGACCGGATGTCTGATATTCTTACCGTATAAGGAGGCGCCCATGAGAATTCTTCTGATCCGCCACGGGCGGCAGAACAGCCCCCTGTGCAATGTGGACGTTCCCTTATCGGAAGCGGGGAGGGCCCAGGCAGCCCTCCTGGGAGAGCGTCTGAAGCATGAGGGCATCGACGCGGTCTGGTCCAGCGGCCTCTGCCGGGCTGTGGAGACCGCCGACCGGATCAACGAAGCCTTAAAGGTAAAGCGGGTGATCCGGGAGGACTTAAAGGAGATCTCCTTCGGGGATCTGGAGGGGCTGGCCGATCCGGTGATCGCAGAGCGGTTCGGCAGCTTTTTAAGCCAGCGGAAAAAAATGGAACAGGATCTTCCCTATCCCGGCGGCGAATCGGCCGCAGACGTGGTAAAGCGGGTCCTGCCGGTGATGGATGAGATCCTGGCCTCCGGGGACAGGACAGTGGCAGTGGTGACCCACGGCGGCGTGATCCGCAGCATGACGGCCCACTACCTGGGCATGGAGCTTTCAAAGACCCAGCTTCTGGCCTCCCACCTGGAAAACTGCGGGATCACAGAATTCTGGTTCCGGGAGGACGGCACGGCGGTTTTGAACCGTTTTAACGACTATTCCCATCTGGAGGGAAAGAACGATCTTTTACGGAGCGGATGGAGCGAGAAACGATGATTGAGCTTGAGAAAAAAGAAAAAGAAATGATACAGGCGCTGTTTACGGACTTTTTAAGGGAGCAGCCTCTTTCCGTGGTCTTAAGCGGCCAGGCGGGAAAGGACGATTTTATCCGGATGCGCCTCCGCCCGGTGCTTTCCGCAGGCCAGGTGGCCTTCCAGGCCGAGGAATTCCGCGGAAAACAGGCCTTCCATAAAAATATGGACGCCTCCCAGGCCTGCGCCTATCTGACGGAGCTTATGGGTACGGCCTTTAAGCAGGCCCAGGCGGAGACCGAAGGCTGGACGGCCTCGGTCCTGGTGAGCAAAAAGGGAAAGATTTCCATAAAGAGGAAGCCAAAGGCAGAGATACGGAAGCCGGCGGATGTCTTAAACGATGCCTGGAAAAGCGGACTGGCCCATAACCGGAAAAAGAATTACATTCTGGAGGAAGGGAAAGCCGTCCCGTTCCTGGTGGATCTGGGCGTTATGACAAAGGATGGCAAGATCGTAAATTCCAGGTATGACAAATTCCGCCAGATCAACCGGTTCCTGGAATTCATTGAGGATATCCTGCCGAAGCTGGACCGTTCCAGGGAGTCTGTGATCCTGGATTTTGGCTGCGGAAAGTCCTATCTGACCTTTGCCATGTATTATTATCTGAAAGAACTGAAAGGATACCCGGTGCGGATCATCGGGCTGGATCTGAAAAAAGACGTGATAGAAAAATGCAATGGCCTGGCCGTAAAATATGGCTACGAAAAGCTGGCCTTCTATACTGGGGACATTGCTTCATACGAAGGCGTGGACCAGGTGGACATGGTGGTGACTCTCCACGCCTGTGATACGGCAACGGATTTCGCTTTGGAAAAGGCGGTACGCTGGGGCGCAAAGGTCATCCTTTCCGTTCCCTGCTGCCAGCATGAGCTCAATGGACAGATGGAAAATGAGCTTCTGGAGCCGGTGCTTCAGTACGGGATCATAAGGGAACGCATGGCTGCCCTGTTCACAGACGCGCTGCGGGCCAGGATCCTGGAGTGCTGCGGCTACCGGGTACAGATCCTGGAATTCATCGATATGGAGCATACTCCGAAGAACCTCCTGATCCGGGCCGTAAAGCAGGGCGGCCCCAGAAAAGACCGGGAGGAGCTTCAGGCTGTTTTAGATTTCCTTCACGCGGAGCCGACCCTGTACCGGCTTCTGATGGAGCAGGACGATTAAATCTATATTATGACCGGAGACCGGGTGAACTCATTTTTCATGGGCCGCCCGGTCTTTAATTCTGCTGCCAGACGGTAAAGCTCCGCACACTGTAAATGCTTATAAAAAAGCTCCAGGGACGGACCAGAAAGAAGATCGGCCGCGTCGGCCGTTTTGGTGATCATGGGAACCGCGGAATGCTTTTTTATTTCCGAGAGCAGTGGAAGAGCATCCTTCCGGAAGCCCAGGATCCTGAGCCACGGGGCCGAGTCCAGGGCCTTAAAGCGCTCCGTTTCCTCCCGGGTGATCCCCAGCACCGTATTTAAAAGACAGCGGCTCACCCGGGCGTACGTATACTGCCGGTCCTTGGAGGAAGCAGTCCGTTCCGAAAAAGAGGCGAAGGAAAGCCGGTTTTTGTGGAGCTTCCTCGCCAGATCCTCCGGCATGCCAGAGATCCCCGTCAGCTCACAGAGCGGCAGGGTCAGAAGCTTTTCATTTAAGATCATGGAAAAATCGTCGGCTGTGACCTGGGGACAGGACTCTAGCTTAAGGCACGAAAAGAAGGCTTCCGGCACCACCTCAGTTAAAAAATCCAGGTCATTTTCTGCCAGGGCCTTCCGGATGGCAGTGGCAGAGGCAAAACTCCCTTTTCTCCCGCTGCTGTGATAGCCCCCGTCATTCCGCACCACCGGGACCGGGAGCATGGAAGAGCCATGGCTTTTGATGGCCCGCAGGTATTCGCAGGCCAGGATATCGTTGGGGGAAACAGGGACCGGAGCATCTGTATGGAGGAAGGCCTTCTCCCTAGCCCTTGGCCAGGAAAGCCCCCGTTTTAACCCCTCCCGGATGCGTGCGGAGACTTCCGGCGTTTCCGCCTCGTAAAGGGCGGCCTGACGTTCCAGGAAATTAAGGTCCCCGGATTCGCTTCCAAAGGAGAGAAAATCCGCCGCTCCGGTCTTGGCGGCCAGGGATACGCCGCAGGAGGCAAAGTCCTCTGCACTAGCCACTGACCCGAATACCGGCATTTCCAATACCAGGCCCGCCCCGGAAAGAAGGGCCATCCGGGTCCGCATGTATTTATGGAAGACTGCCGGAGCGCCCCTCTGGACAAAGTCCCCGCTCATGACTGCCATGACAAAATCCGCCCCCGTAAGGGCCCTTGCTTCTTTGAGGTGGCGGCTGTGGCCGTTGTGGAACGGATTGTATTCTGCAATGACGGCTGCTGTTTTCATTTATCTGACCTCACACGTTTTTTGTTACCTTATCATACAAGCCCAGGGAAATCAACTGGAAAAATCCCGGGAAATTGATATAAAATTAATGAAATATTCATTTGTTTTTTGACAAAAACTGTGCTATACTAGAGAAAATCCAGAAAAGAAAGGACTGATCCTATGAAACTGATTTTCGCTATTATACGATATGATAATGAGGATGAAGTAGTCAACGCCCTGACCCAGAAACGTTTCAGCATCACAAAACTTTCATCCACTGGCGGCTTCTTACGGAAGGGCAATACGACTCTGATGATCGGTACGGAAGAGGAGCGTGTAAAAGAGGCCATCGAAACGATTAAAACGGAATGTGGTGTGAGACAGAAGATTACTATTAATATGCCGTATATCTCTGGTTCTGCAATGATGAACTGCGCCACAATGCCAATGAACGTGGAAGTGGGCGGCGCTACGATCTTTGTGATCGATGTGGAAGATTACGAGAAAATTTAAATAAATAGAAAAAAAGAGACTGTGTAAAGGCATGGGCGGAAGGGAAATTCCCTTCTGCCCGTTTTTTTAACAAAACGTATTGAAAAAAGTGCAAAATTTTGGAAAAACGAACTTGAATCGCCAATTTGTGTGCGATATAATAGAAACAGGTATGATAACAATACTATGGAAACCAGAAGGGAGTAATTATCATGGCATTCATTGATCTTATGAAAGAAAAGGCCAGACAGAACAGAAAGACCATCGTTCTGCCGGAAAGCGAAGACCAGAGAACTCTGACCGCTGCCGCCCAGATCTTAAAAGAGGGAACTGCCGACCTGATCCTCATTGGTAATGCAGAAACCATTAAAAAAGATGCAGCAGCGCTGAACGCTGATATTGAAGGCGTAAAGATCGTGGATCCGGAAACAGATCCTAAATTTGATCACTATGCTGAAACTCTGTTTAAGCTGAGAGAGAAAAAGGGCATGACCCTGGAAAAGGCAACTGCCACCTTAAAGAGCGATCTTATTACCTACGGCGTTATGATGGTAAAGGAAGGCGATGCAGACGGCCTGGTAGCCGGTGCATGCCACGCAACCGCTGATACCTTAAGACCGGCTCTCCAGATCCTTAAAACGGCTCCGGGAACCGAGCTCGTTTCCGGTTTCTTCATCATGGACGTTCCCAACTGCGAATACGGCGCCAACGGAACCTTCCTGTTTGCAGACTGCGGCTTAAACCAGGATCCCACCTCTGAGGAACTGGCAGCCATCGCCAACAGCAGCTCCGACAGCTTCCGTGCCCTTACCGGCGAGGAGCCGAAGATCGCAATGCTGTCCCATTCCACCAAAGGCAGCGCCAAGCACGCTCTGGTAGACAAGGTAACGGCGGCTGTAAGCATTGCCCATGAGAAATATCCGGAATTAAACTTAGACGGAGAGCTCCAGCTGGATGCAGCAATCGTTCCGTCTGTTGCAAAATCCAAGGCAAAGGACAGCAAGGTTGCCGGACAGGCCAACGTGCTGATCTTCCCCAATTTGGACTGTGGAAATATCGGCTATAAGCTGGTGCAGAGACTGGCAAAGGCTGAGGCTTACGGCCCCATGCTCCAGGGTATCGCAAAACCGGTCAACGACTTATCCCGCGGCTGCTCTGCCGAGGATATCGTAGGCGTGGTAGCCCTGACTGCCGTACAGGCCCAGATGGCAAAATAAACCAATCGGAAACAGGAAAAGGAGTTTATGGAAATGAATATTTTAGTTATCAACTGCGGAAGCTCTTCTTTAAAGTACCAGCTCATCAACTCTGATACAGAGGCAGTTCTTGCAAAGGGCCTCTGCGAGAGAATCGGGATCGAAGGCAGCCAGATCACTTACCAGCCGGCCGGCGGAGACAAGGAAGTTACCGTTTCCCCCATGCCGACCCATACCCAGGCGATCCAGCTGGTACTGGATGCCCTTACCAATGAGAAGACCGGCGTGATCAAGAGCTTAAAAGAGGTTGGAGCTGTGGGCCACCGTGTCGTTCATGGCGGAGAGAAATTCACATCCTCCACTCTGCTCACAGAGGACGCTATCAAGGCCATCGAAGAGTGCAACGATCTGGCTCCGCTCCACAACCCGGCAAACCTGATCGGTATCCGTGCATGCCAGGAGTTAATGCCGGGCGTTCCCATGGTAGCAGTATTCGATACCGCTTTCCATCAGACAATGCCGGAGGAGGCTTATCTTTACGGCCTTCCCTACGAGTACTATGAAAACTACAAGGTAAGAAGATATGGCTTCCACGGAACCTCCCACAGCTTCGTATCCAAAAAGGCTGCTGAAGTAGCTGGAAAGCCCTATGAGGACCTTAAGATCATCGTTTGCCACCTGGGCAACGGCGCAAGCCTTTCTGCAGTAAAGAACGGCAAATCCGTTGATACCAGCATGGGTCTGACTCCCCTTGAGGGCCTGATTATGGGAACCCGTTCCGGCGATATGGATCCGGCGATCATGGAATACATCGCAAAGAAGGAGAACCTGGATATTGCAGGCGTTATGAACGTGCTCAATAAGAAATCCGGCGTTCTGGGCCTTTCTGGAGTATCCAGCGACTTCCGTGACCTGGAAGAGGCTGCTGCTGCCGGAAACGACCGCGCTGAAAAGGCCTTAAAGGCATACAACTACCGCGTTGTTAAGTACATCGGTGCTTACGTTGCTGCTATGGACGGCGTTGATGTGATCGCATTTACCGCAGGTCTTGGAGAAAACGGCAAGTCCACAAGAAAGGCCATCTGCGACCACCTTTCCTACCTGGGAATCAAGATCGACGACGAGGCCAACAGCATCCGCGGCAAGGATGTGGTGATCTCCACTCCGGACTCCAAGGTCCAGGTTATGGTGATCCCCACCAACGAGGAGTTAGCAATCGCAAGAGAAACTCTGGCTCTGGTATAAGAAAAACAGATCCGGCCTATATCTGCCCGTCGTGAAGCACTCACGGCGGGCAGTTTTTTGGGATTGACTCCAAAAGATACAGGGCTTACAATAATTATAATGGATCATATGAAACAAGGGGGCGGTATCAATGAAAAAACGGGCCTGTCTGCTGGCTGCGGCATTCTCCATTTTCCTTGGAATGGAGGCCTATGGAGGCCAGTTTATTAAGGATGAGACCGGACTCTGGTATCAGAACACGGATGGGACCTGGCCTGTGGGATGGTTTCAGTCTGACACCGGAAGCTGGTATTGTTTTGATGAGAACGGATATGCCCGTACCGGATGGTATGAAGAGAATGGGATCCGGTACTATCTGGGGATCACAGATGGACGCCTGTTTACGGACTGCACATCCTATCTGGAAGACGGCTGGTACTCGTTTGACGGCGAGGGAAAAAGCACCTATGCCGGTACGGATTACAGCGGCTGGCTCTGGGACGGCGTTCACTGGCTCTACCGGAGGCCCAGCGGGACTTATGTTACGGATGGATGGCGTACCATTGACGATGCTTCCTATTATTTTTCAGAAGGCCATCTGGCAACGGGACCGTTTTCCATTGGCGGAGAAAACTATTTCTTTGACAGCCAGGGAAAGAAGGCAAGCGGGCTGACGGTCTGGAAGAATGATTTTTACTATGTCAATGACGACCAGACGGTTTTAAAAAATTCTGAAAAGGAGATCGACGGCATCCTTTATCGTTTTGATGAGACGGGAAGGGGAAGCATGGTTTCCCAGCGTCCCTCTGCCCCATCCATGAATTTTATACCAGGAGAGGACTGGCCCTACAAGGCGGTCACAGAGATCCCTCCGGAAAACGAAAAGACAGAGCTGCACCGTACCTGCGACCAGATGGCGGATCAGATCCTGTCCGAGATCATAAATGACGCCATGGACCAGCGCCAGAAGGCAGAGGCCATTTATAACTGGGTACGCGGAAACATCCGTTACAGCGGAGCCTCAGCCACCCGCGACTGGGTCCAGGAGGCTTACCAGGGCCTCCGGCTGCGGCGGGGCGACTGCTTTACTTATTATTCTGTATCCCAGCTGCTTTTAAGCCGGGCCGGGATCGCAGGCATCGAGGTGGTCCGGTCTACGGATAACCATCACTACTGGAATCTGGTGAACATCGACGGCAGCTGGTATCATTTTGATGCGACTCCGCGCCGGGCCGGAGGATATTTCTTCCTGTGGACCGATGATCAGATGGAACAGTATTCCAGACAGCATGGCGGGTGCTTCACCTTTGACCGCCGGCTTTATCCGGCAACTCCGGAATAAGCGTGACCGTTCAGCCGTGCAAGGCTCCGAACAGGAAAATGCATGGCTGAGCGGTTACGGATCATATGAGTACGGCCGTCTGGTTTCCAGGCGGGAAAACCAATACATAGATGGGAGAGATACAGTATGGAAGAGTTATATGAGATCCTGGAGGACATTATACCTGGAGAGGATTACAAAAACAGCACGGCCCTGGTGGACGACGATATCCTGACCTCCTTTGAACTGGTACGCCTGGTGACGGAGATCGACAGCACGTTTGATATCTCCATCCCCTCCAGCGAGATCGTTCCTGACAATTTTAATTCAGCGGAAACCATCTGGGCGCTGATCGAGAGGCTGGGAGGAGCCGGCTGATCATGGCTCTTGTATCGTACGGGTTTGGATTTTTCTGTGCAGTCCTCCTGCTTCTGTATTACATAGTCCCAGGGCGGTTCCAGTGGCGGATCCTTTTAGCGGCCAGTGTCCTGTTTTACGGCTTTGCAGGCCCTCTGTGGATCCTTTATCCTGCGGCTTCTTCGGTCTCTGTCTGGTATCTGGCGCGTAAGATCGGCTCCATGACGGATCAGTACCGGAACTGGGTACAGAAAGAGCAGCCGGACCGGACGCAGAAAAAGGCGTATAACCAGAGGCTGAAGGCCAGGCAGAAACGTTTCCTGATCCTGGGGCTTCTGCTGAACTTCGGCATCCTGGCCGTTTTGAAGTACACAAATTTCCTGCTTTCCAATGTGGAGGGGATCCTTCACCTGGCCGGAATTTCCGGGGAGATGGAGTACGCAGACTGGGTCCTTCCTCTGGGGATCTCCTATTATACCTTCCAGTCCATGGGGTATCTGATCGATGTTTACCAGAGAAAATATGATCCGGAAAAAAGCCTTCTGCGGACTGCACTGTTCGTATTCTATTTCCCGCAGCTCACCGTGGGGCCCATCAGCCGCTTTGAC
Organism: Alitiscatomonas aceti; assembly: GCF_025567195.1. Lineage (NCBI taxonomy): Bacteria > Bacillati > Bacillota > Clostridia > Lachnospirales > Lachnospiraceae > Alitiscatomonas > Alitiscatomonas aceti. The sequence goes on from NZ_JAOQJF010000014.1 coordinate 26,624, forward strand.
CGGCTGAAGGAGGAGCTTTATTCTCCCCACCGCTTTTCCATGGACCGGCTGGCAGCCGGAGGGCAGAGAGTGCTCTGGGGATATTTTAAAAAGCTGGTGGTGGCAGACCGGATCGGGCCTGCTGCATCCATGATCACCGGATCCCCGGAAATTTATGGAGGCGTTTACGTCTTACTGGGGATCGCCGGACATGTGATCCAGCTTTACGCCGATTTTTCGGGAGGGATTGATATTATCCTTGGTATTTCGGAAATGTTTGGGATCCGCCTTCCGGAAAACTTTGACCGGCCCTTTTCATCCCGGAGCCTGGCAGAGTTCTGGCGGCGGTGGCATATGACTCTGATGCAGTGGTTCCGGGAATATATCTTTTTCCCCGTATCCACCAGCCAGGCGGCCAGGAAGCTTTCTGCGGCTGCTGGCCGCCTGGCCGGGAAAAAGGCCGCCGGGAAAGTGCCGGTCTATCTGGCTTCCCTTGCGGTATGGTCTGTGACAGGGATCTGGCACGGGGCTTCCTGGAACTGGGTCCTCTGGGGACTGGCAAACTGTGTTTTCATGCTCCTTTCCCAGGAGCTTTCGGGCCTGTTCCGAAGCCTCCAGAGCCGCTTCCCTTTTACGGACGGACGCGGATACCAGTGCTTTCAAAAGGTACGGACCTTTTTTGTATTCTGTCTTCCCTGGATGTTTATTTACTATCCTGCCGCAGAGGTATTTCCACGTCTTTTGGGGATTCTGAAAGGTGAGGGGCTCCTTTCCCTTATGTTGGGCGGCTATGGAACGCTTATGGACACACCGGATCTTATGATCCTGGGCCTGGGAATCCTTTTTATGGCCCTGGCCGGGCAGATCTGCGGAAATGAAGGGCTGAAGGAACGGCTTTCCCGGCTCCCCTGGCCGGTTTCCTATGGTCTTTCCTTTGTCCTGTTTCTGATCCTCCTTGTAACCGGCGTTTATGGCAGAGGATACGAAGCCAGCCAGTTTATCTATAATCGTTTTTAGGAGGAAGGGCATGAAAAGGAAAAAATCAAATGCGCTTTTTGTTCTTCTGGCCGCAGCCATCTCCCTTCTGGTCCTCTGGGCTGTCCAGCGGCTTCTGGTCCCCAAGTATATGGGAATGGTCGTGGAAGGGAATCTCACAGGAGAATATTATAAGGAAGTACCGGACCATGATGTTCTGATCCTGGGAAACTGCGAAGCCTATGAGAATATCTCTCCGGCAGTCCTCTGGAGGGAGTTCGGAATTTCCAGCTATATCCGCGGAAATGCAAACCAGCTCATGGCCCAGTCCTATTATCTTCTGGAGGATGCTCTTAAATATGAAGTTCCGGGCGCGGTGGTGCTTTCGGTGTCTTCCATGACGAATTTCAGTCAGGACAATGAAAGCTACAACCGTATGACCCTGGACGGCATGCGGTGGTCCCCATCCAAATGGAAGGCCATACAGGCCACAAAAATGGAGGACGAGCATGTCATCGAATATATATTCCCGCTTTTACGCTTCCATTCCAGATGGAAGGAGCTGGAAAAAGAGGACTTTACTTATTTCTGGGACAGAGGGACCGTATCCCATAATGGCTACTATATGAGGGCTGATATCCGGCCGGCAGGGGAGTTTCCCGCCGCCAGGAGGCGGTCTGATTATTCCTTCGATCCGCGGTGCTGGGACTATCTGGAAAAGATCCGGCTTTTATGTGAAGAAAAGGGCATCTCCCTGATCCTCATGAAGGCTCCGGCCCTGTATCCGGCCTGGTATGACCAATGGGACCAGCAGATTGCCCGGTATGCCGCAGATCATGGCCTGACGTACATAAACTGCATGAAGGATCCAGAGGCCATTGGGATTGATTTTTCCCATGATACCTATGACGGAGGCATCCACATGAACGTGTACGGCGCAGAAAAGGTGGCCCGTTTCCTGGGACCGGAGCTTCTTAAGGTCCCGGGCGTTTCCGACCGCCGCCAGGAAGAGGCTCTGGCAGTCCGGTGGGAAGAGAAATGCCGCGTTTATGATGAAAAGAAAGCAGAGCAGGAGGAGGAATTTTCCCGGCTCGGCTATTTAGAGCAATTTTACCAGGGGCAGTGATCCCCCGCTTAATAAACAAAAGAAAGGAAGTCTTTTACTATGAGAAAGTCTGGAAAATACCTGACCGCAGCCATCCTGGCAGTGTCCATGGCAGTCACTCCCATCACCTCTTACGGCTTTGGCTGGTCAAAGACCGAAGCTGCTGAGGGAAAAAAGGAGGAGTCCTACGCATTTAAGACAGAAGATACTGTGATCACTATGGGCGCAGAGGCGGCCCCCATCTTAAAGGCCCTGGGCAAGGCGAAGAGTACCTTTGAGCAGGACAGCTGTGCCTATCAGGGAAAATCCAGGATCTACACCTATGAAAATTTTGAACTGGGCACCTCCACTGCATCCGGAAAGGAATGCGTCGAGTCCATTTACATTGCAGGCACCTCCGGCACAGCGGCCACCCAGGAGGGCGTTCAGACCGGCTCCAAAAAGGAGGACGTGATCAAGGCCTATGGTAAGGATTATAAGGAGGATTTCGGGACCCTCCGTTATACCCTTGGAAACTGCCAGATTTCCTTCTATATGACCAATGGAGCGGTGGACGCCATTGAATACGTCCTCGTTCCGGTAAAATAACGTGGAAGGAAGAGCACAAAGGAATATACCGGCGCTGTTGGAGGAAGCCGCTGCCCGCTTTCCCCAGCGGAAGGCCTATGAGGATGAAACGTGTTCCATGACGTTTTCAGAGGTCCGCCGCCTGGCTGCCTCCATCGGGACCGGGATCGCCGCTTTAGAGAATCCAGGCCGTCCTGTGGCCGTCTTTATGGAAAAAAGTGTCTGGATGGCTGTTTCACTCCTGGGCGTTTCCTGCGGCGGCTGCATCTACTGTCCTGTGGATGTGGCTATGCCAGAAGCGCGGATGGACCGGATCCTTTCGGTCTTGGAACCGGCGGCTGTCTTGACTTCCGGATCTATGGGGGCCAGAGCCCGGGAGGCCTGCGGGGACTGTCCGGTCCTTCTTGTGGAGGATCTGGCCGCCCGTCCGGCCGACGAGGCCCTTCTGGCCTCTCTGCGGGCCCGTATCAAGTCCTCAGATCCCCTTTACATCCTTTTTACCAGCGGCTCCACTGGTATGCCCAAAGGTGTTGTGGGCACCCACCAGACGGTGCTTAACAACCTGGAATGGCTGGCGTCCCGTTTCGATCTGGGACCGGACGACGTACTGGGAAACCAGGCTCCGCTCCATTTTGTGGTGGCGGATCATGACCTTTACTGCCCCTTGAAGTTCGGCTGCAGCTCCTTTTTCATCCCAGCCGGCTATTTTTCGTTCCCTGCAAAGCTGATCCCGCTTTTAAACCAGCACCGCGTGACAACGGTATTCTGGGTCCCGTTTGCCCTGGGAACCATCGCCAGTCTCCGGGCCCTGGATGAGATCCTGCCGGAATTTCTCCGGTATGTGTTCTTTGTGGGGGAGGTGATGCCGGTGCGCCAGCTGAATTACTGGAGGGCGCATGTGCCGTCGGCCCATTATATCAATCTCTATGGCTCCACAGAAATGTACATGTGCTGCTATTATGAGGTGGACCGGGAATATGCAGAGACCGATACCCTTCCGATCGGAGGCCCCTGCGGAGGGACCGGGATCCTGGTCCTGGATGAAATGGACCGGGAGATCCTTCCGGGCATGGAAGAGACGGGAGAGCTCTGTATCCGGGGCTTTGCGGTGGGGCCGGGCTATTACCGGGATCCGGAACAGACGGCCAGGAAGTTCATACAAAATCCCCTGGAACCGGCGGCCCGCGAGATGATCTACCGGACCGGGGATCTGGTCCGGTATGGAAACGACGGCCTGCTGGAATTCTGCGGGCGGGCGGACCACCAGATCAAGCATCTGGGTTACCGGATCGAGCTGGGAGAGATCGAAGCCGCAGCCGGGAAGGTCCCTGGGATCTCCAGCTGTGCCTGTGTCTATGACCAGAAAAAGCAGAGGATCCTGTTTTTTTACGACGGCACGGAAACGGACAGGAAGACCATTTCCTCCAGCCTGTCGCAGCAGCTTCCCAGGTATATGCTCCCCAGCCGGTATGTGTATCTGGATCCCCTTCCCAGGAATGCCAGCGGGAAAATTGACCGAAAATTTCTTCAGGAACAATATGAAAAAAACATAAAATCTTGTTGACAAATTGTGCCTGTATGGGTATAATAACTTAGTGCGTATTAGGAGAGACAATATGCTGATTAATTTATCTGAAGTTTTTACTCTGGAAGGTAAGGAGAGGACCTGGACAGTCCCTCTGGAAATGAGATCCTATGAGGGAGCCGACGGAAAATATCCGGTGGCATCGTCTGAGCCTGTGACCGTTACAGTAAAGAATCTTGGAAACAGGAAGCTGGCTTTAACGGGCGGGACGAAGGTCACGCTGACGATTCCATGTGCCAGATGTCTGGAGCCGGTGGAATACACCTGCGAAATAGACTTTGACCAGGAACTGGATATGAGTTCTTCCGATGACGACCGGGTAAAGGATTTGGATGAACAATCGTACCTGACTGGTTATAATCTGGATGCAGACCGGCTGGTATGTAATGAACTCTCACTGAACCTGCCTATGAAGGTCCTGTGCAAAGAAGATTGCAAAGGGATTTGTAATAGATGTGGAGCAAATCTCAATTATGGGACTTGCGGCTGCGATACCAGGTCACTTGATCCACGGATGGCAGTTATCCAGGATATTTTTAAACAGTTTAAGGAGGTGTAACCATGTCTATCTGTCCAAAGAACAAATCTTCTAAAGCAAGAAGAGACAGCCGTAGAGCAAACTGGAAGATGAGTGCTCCGAACCTTGTTAAGTGCAGCAAATGCGGCGCATTAATGATGCCTCACAGAGTCTGCAAAGCATGCGGTTCTTACAACAAGCGCGAAATCGTTAAAGTTGAAGATTAATTTTATGATATAGAAAAACCGTCGGAAGGATCCGGCGGTTTTTCTTTTATTATCTTTGGTCCCTGGACATGCAGATGGCCCCTGTCCTCTGTAATTCCAGGATCCCGAAGCTCCTGGCCAGCTCGATGAAGTTTTCCACCTCGTCGGGAGCGGCATGAAATTCGATGACCATATTTTTAGCGGATACATGGACGATCTTTGCACCCATGACGCTGCAGAGCTCGATCAGGGAGGCCCGGTTGGTCTGGGAGTAGGAGACCTTCATGAGCATCATTTCCAGAAGAACACATTTTGTCTCCTCCAGCCTGCGGACCTTGATCACATCCAGCTTTTTATTCAGATGCTTTTCGATCTGGTCGATGGTCCTCTGGTCCCCTGTGGAAACGATGGTCATACTGGAAATATCCTTTCGTTCCGTCACACCCACGGCCAGACTGTCGATGTTAAAAGCCCTTCTGGCGAAAAGTCCCGAGATCTGGGACAGAACGCCGTCTTTATTTTCTACCAGTACGGAAAAAATCCCTTTCATGCTGTGTTCCTCCCTATTTGGTGTTATTGGCGCTGTCGACCCGGCAGACCATGATGCAGGCGCGGTCACAGGCTAAAAACCCGTCCAGGACCTGGTCCAGATCTTCGTTGCTGTTACAGGAAAAGTATTCCATATCATATGCCTCTGCGATCTTATCATAACGAGGATAATCGTACAGCTGCACACCGAAATAATGGCCGTCATAGGTCTTTTCCTGATGCTCCCGCACCAGCCCCAGAAATTCATTCTGGACCACCAGGATCTTCAAGGGAAGCCGGTTGACGGCAATGGTGCCCAGCTCGTACATGGACATCTGGAAGGAGCCGTCGCCGCAGACCGCCACCACCTGGGCCTCTGGCCGGCACATTTTGGCTCCAATGGCCGCCGGGATGGAGTAGCCCATGGTACCCATGCCGCCTGTGGTAAGGAACCGTCCGTTTTTCATCACATAGTTGTCCGCAGACCAGAGCTGGTTCTGGCCCACATCTGCCACATAGACGGCGTCTGCTTCCATTTTTTCCGATAAACGCTGCACCAGGAGATTGGGATTCACCAGACGGCTGCTGAAGGTCCGGTGGTCCACGGTGCTTTTCTTGATCTCTGTAAGCTCCCGGATCCAGGGATCCATGTCCAGGGAAAAATCCTCTTCCAGAAGACGCTCGAAGATCTCCCCTGCATCCCCCACCAGAGGGATCGTGGGACCGAGGTTTTTCCCGATCTCAGCCGTATCGATGTCAATGTGGATGATGTTTACCTGTTTTTCCAGGTGCTGGGGCCTGGGAACGGCCCGGTCCGCGATCCTGGCTCCCACGATGATCAGAAGATCGCTGGCGGATACGGCCCGGTTGGCATAGGGCTTTCCGTTGTTCCCCAGCATTCCAAAGTACAGGGGATGGGCCTTGGGAAGGACGCCGATGCCCATCATCGTGGTCACCAGCGGGATCTGGTTTTTTTCGCAGAACTGCCGGAGACACGCCTCCGCATTGCCCAGGATCACTCCTCCTCCGGCACACACCAGAGGCCGCTCAGCCTTCCGGATGGCTGCGATCACCTTATTCATCTGCTGGTCATTGCCGCGGGTACTGGGCTTATAGCCCCGGATCTTCACCTCCTGTGGATAGGAGAAGGGCTTTTTTAATGACGCCATCTGTACGTCGCAGGGAATGTCGATGAGGACCGGGCCCTTTCGGCCTGTGGACGCGATATAAAAGGCCTCCTTCATGATCCTGGGGATCTCGTCCGGGTTCTTAACCAGATAACTGTATTTAACAAAGGATTCTGTGGCACCTCTCATATCAGCCTCCTGGAACACGTCCCGTCCCAGGAGACTGCTGTTTACCTGCCCCGTGATAGCCACCATGGGGATGCTGTCGGCATAGGCCGTGGCCAGGGCCGTGATCAGATTGGCGGCGCCTGGACCGGACGAGGTGACACAGACCGCCGGTTTCCTGGCGATCCTTGCATAACCGCTGGCTGCGTGGCCGGCAGCCTGTTCCTGGCGGACCAGAACGTGTTCGATGGAGCCGGAGGCAAAGACCTCCTCATAGAACGGGGCGATGGCCACCCCCGGATAACCGAAGATCCTGGTGATTCCCTCTGCTTCAAGGCACCGGACCATTGCTGCTGCACCATTCATGCTTTTTCCTCCTAAACGTGCGATTCGATTTTTTTTCGATTATAAGGAGTCTTGCGGGAAGTGTCAAGAATATTGTGGGATCCTGGGCCTGTGCAGGCCGGAAAGATGTTCACAAATATAGACCGCGGAGCTATTGTACAAAAAAACCTATTGATTTTATACAAGCTATCTAGTATATTATTGGTAGATTTATACAGGGAGCCAATACTATGATAAAGATTGCAGTAGACGCCATGGGCGGCGACAATGCGCCTTCTGAGATTGTAAAGGGCGCTGTGGAGGCCGTCTCTGAACGGCCGGATATCACAGTCTGTCTCACCGGACAGGAAGATATCATTAAAAAAGAGCTAGAAAAATATACTTATAAAAAAGAACAGATCGAGATCGTCCCGGCCTCCGAGGTCATTGAGACCGGAGAACCCCCGGTCAACGCCATCCGGAAGAAAAAGGATTCTTCCATTGTGGTGGGAATGAACCTGGTAAAGCGCGGAGAGGCCGACGGCTTTGTTTCCGCCGGAAGCTCCGGAGCCATTTTAGTTGGCGGCCAGGTGATCGTGGGAAGGATCAAAGGCGTAGAGCGGCCTCCGCTGGCTCCTCTGATCCCCACGGAAAAGGGATTTTCCCTTCTCATTGACTGCGGCGCCAATGTGGACGCCAGACCGTCCCACCTGGTACAGTTTGCCCAGATGGGCTCCATTTATATGGAACATGTCATGGGCGTAAAACGGCCCCGGGTGGCCATCGTCAACATCGGAGCAGAGGAGGAAAAGGGAAATGCCCTGGTAAAGGAGACCTTCCCGCTCCTTAAGGAATGTCCGGGGATCAACTTCATCGGAAGCATTGAAGCCCGGGAGATCCCCCACGGAGGAGCCGATGTGATCGTCTGCGAGGCCTTTGTGGGCAATGTGATCTTAAAGCTTTATGAAGGCGTGGGAGCCACCATGATCTCCATGATCAAAAAAGGAATGATGTCCTCCCTCCGGTCAAAGATCGGCGCCCTTCTCATCAAGCCAGCTTTAAAATCCACCTTAAAGAGCTTCGACGCCTCCCAGTATGGCGGAGCGCCCCTTCTGGGGCTTAAGGGCCTGGTTGTGAAGACCCATGGAAGCTCCAAAGCCAATGAGGTGAAGAACTCCATTATCCAATGTATTGCCTTTAAAGAGCAGGCCATCAGCGAAAAGATCGGCCAGTGCCTGTCCCCGAGGGAAGAGGATATAAAAGAGCCATAAAATTAAAATTAATATATAATAGAACAGAGAGGATGGAAATTTTTATGGAATTTGAAAAATTACAGCAGATCATTGCAGAGGTGTTAAATATTGATGCCGACGAGATCACAATGAACACCACCTTCGTGGACGACCTGGGAGCCGACTCCCTGGATGTATTCCAGATCATCATGGGCATTGAGGAGGAGTTCGATATCGAGATCCCCACAGAGGCTGCTGAAAAGATCGTCAGCGTAGGCGACGCCGTAGAGCAGATCAAAAACGCATTAAATTAAACCTTTCCGGAAATCCCGGAAATCAGGGGCTGCTGCAAAAGGGACACTCAGATACGACTCTTTTGCTCCAGCTCCATTTTCCATTATAAGGAGGAAACATTCTTGGATAAAAAATTGAAAATGCTGGAGGAGATCATCGGATATACCTTTAAAAACGAGCACCTTCTTCCCCATGCCCTGACCCACAGCTCCTATGCCAATGAGCGCCACTGGGATAAAAAAAGGTGCAACGAACGCCTGGAATTTCTGGGAGACGCGGTCCTTGAGGTGGTCAGCAGCGAATTCCTGTTTTTGAACCACCCGGACATGCCGGAGGGCGAGATGACGAAACTCCGGGCCAGCCTGGTATGCGAACCGGCTCTGGCTTACTGCGCCGAAGCCATTTCCCTGGGCGACTATCTGATCCTTGGAAAGGGCGAGGACATGACCGGCGGAAGAAAGCGGCCTTCGGTGGTTTCCGACGCCATGGAGGCGGTGATCGGAGCCATTTACCTGGACGGTGGTCTTGCTAACGCAAAAGAGTTCATCCATCGTTTTATTTTAAACGATATTGAGCATAAACAGCTCTTTTACGATAGCAAAACTATTTTACAGGAGATCGTACAGGCGGATTTTAAGGATCCTCTGACCTATGAGCTTATAAGGGAAGAGGGACCGGACCACAATAAGACCTTTGAGGTCTGTGCAAAGATCGGTTCCCACGAGATAGGCCGCGGCGCCGGCCGCACGAAAAAGGCCGCAGAGCAGCTTGCCGCCTACCGGGGGATCTGCCAGCTGAAAAAAACAGACCAGTAGAAAAGGTGCAGTATGTATTTAAAAACCATAGAAGTACAAGGATTCAAATCCTTTGCCAATAAGATCGTATTTGAATTTCATAACGGCATCACAGGGATCGTGGGACCCAACGGCAGCGGAAAGAGCAATGTGGCCGATGCAGTCCGCTGGGTCCTGGGAGAGCAGAAGGTCAAGCAGTTAAGAAGCGCTTCCATGCAGGACGTGATCTTCTCCGGCACGGAGACCAGGAAGCCCCAAGGCTTTGCCTATGTGGCCATTACCCTGGATAACTCCGATCACAAACTGGCCATTGATTTTGACCAGGTCACTGTTTCCCGGCGGATCTACCGGTCTGGAGAGAGCGAGTACCTCCTCAATGGGAGCCCGTGCCGCTTAAAGGATATCAACGAGCTGTTTTATGACACGGGGATCGGAAAGGAAGGTTATTCCATCATCGGCCAGGGCCAGATCGATAAGATCTTAAGCGGCCGGCCGGAGGAACGGAGGGAGCTTTTTGATGAGGCTGCCGGGATCGTAAAGTTCAAGCGGAGAAAGGCCATTGCCCAGAAAAAATTAGAGGACGAAAAGCAGAACCTGGTCCGGGTCTCCGACATCCTGGGAGAACTGGAAAAGCAGGTGGGGCCTCTGGAAAAGCAGGCCGCATCAGCCAGGGAATACCTCCGGCTCAGGGAGGAGATGAAGCGGTTCGATGTGAACCTGTTCCTGACAGAAATGGAGGATACGGACCGGACCTTACGGGAGCTGGAGGAAAAGAGCCGGATCGTAAGCAGCCATATGGAGGAATCCAGGCAGGAATCAGAGCAGTTAAAGGAAGAGTATGACCGGATCGCTGAAAACATCGCGGCCCTGGACCAGACCATCACCGAAAAGCAGGCTCTGGGAAATGAGGCGCGGATGAACGCCAGGAACCTGGAGGGCCGGATCAGCGTGCTCAATGAACAGATCCGTGCCGAGGAAATGAACGCCGAGCATATCCGGAGCCGGATCGCTGCCATTGAATCAGAGCTTCAGGAAAAAGAAAGGGACAGAAGCCGCCATCAGGAAGAAAAGCAGCAGCTTAAGATCCAGGTGGAGGTCATGGAGAAGCGGCTCCGTGAGGGAGAAGACCAGCTGGAGCAGGCTTCTTCCCATGTATCCGGCCTTGAAAGATCCATTGAGGACGGAAAAGCGGCGTTGATCGGAGCGCTCAATGAACGCTCCGGTCTTTCTGTAAAGAAGCAGCGGTACGATACCCTTTTGGAGCAGGTCCAGGTGCGCCGTTCAGAGGTGGCCCAGAAGCTCTTAAAGGTAAAGACCGACGAGGAGGCCTGGGATGGTCAGATCCAGGAGCAGGAAAAGGCCTTAGCCTCTGTGAACCAGGCCATCGAGACCCTGGTCACAGAGGGCGAGATACTGGAAGGGGAGGCAAGAGAGGCGGCCGGACAGATTGCCCGTCTCAATAAAAATCTCAACAACGCCCAGCAGGAATACCACACCTCCTATACCCGCCTGGAATCCTTAAGGAACCTGGCGGAGCGGTACGACGGTTATGGAAACAGCATCCGGAGGGTCATGGAATGCCGCGACCGTGTCCGGGGGATCCACGGAGTCGTGGCAGACCTTCTGGACGTTCCGAAGGAATACGAGACGGCCATTGAAACGGCCCTGGGAGGAAGCATCCAGAATGTGGTCACTGACTCCGAGGAGACAGCCAAGATCCTGATCGGTCATCTGAAAAAGAACCGGTACGGACGGGCCACCTTCCTTCCCCTGACCGCCGTTTCCAGCCGCGGAGGATTTCCGGAGCCACAGGCCCTTAAGGAGCCTGGAGCCATCGGCGTAGCTGCCGATCTGGTGAAAACAAGGGATGAATATAAGGGACTGGTCCAGTATCTCCTGGGGCGGGTCCTGGTGGTGGACCATATGGACCATGCCATTGCCATTGCCCGGAAATACCGTCACTCCATCCGCATGGTAACGCCCGAGGGCGATCTTTTAAGTCCCGGCGGCTCCATGAGCGGCGGCGCCTTTAAAAATTCCAGCAATCTTCTGGGACGGAGAAGAGAGATGGAGGAAATGGAGGAGGCCTGTAAAAAGGCTCTCCTGGCCGTGGACCGGATCCAGAAGGAGCTGGTCTTCCAGGAAGCCCTTCTGGAGGAAAAGAACAGCAGCCTTTCCAGTGTCCGGACCTCTCTCCAGGCCCGGTATCTGGAGCAGAATACGGCAAAGCTGTCCCTGCGGCAGCTGAACCAGAAGAAGGAGGAGCTGACAGAATCCTCCGCAGACATGAACCTGGAAAACCGCCAGCTGGAGGAGCAGATGCGTGAGATTCGAAGGAATATCGCCGGACTCCTGGCATCCATGGAGGAGCTGGAGGCAGAAAATACCGCCAGGAACGAGGCGATCACATCCGATGGAATGCTTCTTGAGGCGGCGAGAAACCAGCGGGAAAAGGCCTCCAGGGCCCTTTCCCAGATCCAGCTGGAGGCCGCTGGTCTGAAGCAGCAGGATTCGTTCCTGGACCAGAACCTCAGCCGTCTTGAGGAGGAGACCGGAAGGCTCCTGGCTGAACAAAAGGCCCTGGGCTCCGGCTCCGGAGACAGCGAACAGGCCGTAAAGGAGCGGCTCCTGGAGATCGAAGCCATAAAGCAACAGATCTGTGCGGTCCAGGAGGAGGCCGGAACGTTCATGAAGGAAGCCGAAGGGGCCAGACAGGAAAAGGAAGCCCTGGGCGTTGGACAAAAGGATTTCTTTGCCCGGAGGGAAGCCCTTTCTGACCGGCTTTCCAGGCTGGACAAGGAGCTGTTCCGCCTGCAGGGACAGAAAGAAAAGCAGGAAGAAAAACGGGACTCCTCCGTGGAATATATGTGGAGCGAGTATGAGCTGACGCGGACCGCTGCCCAGGAGCTGAGGGACGACAGCCTGGTTTCCGTACCAGAGATGAAACAGCAAATCACTGAGAGGAAAAACAGGATCCGTGCCCTGGGAAATGTCAACGTCAACGCCATTGAGGATTACCGGGAGCTTTCTGAACGGTATGAATTTATGAATACCCAGCACCAGGACCTGGTCACTGCCCAGGAGGCCCTTTACCAGATCATCGAGGAGCTGGACACTGGCATGCGGCGCCAGTTCACAGAACGGTTTGCCCTGATCCGTGCGGAGTTTGACCGGGTATTTAAGGAGCTGTTCGGCGGCGGCCACGGCTCCCTGGAGCTGATGGAGGACGAGGACATCCTGGAGGCCGGGATCCAGATCATCTCACAGCCCCCTGGAAAGAAACTGCAGAATATGATGCAGATGTCCGGAGGAGAAAAGGCTCTGACAGCCATTGCGCTCTTATTTGCGATCCAGAACCTGAAGCCTTCCCCGTTCTGTCTTCTGGACGAGATCGAGGCGGCCCTGGATGACTCCAACGTGGACCGGTACGCAAAATATCTGCACAAACTGACAAAGCACACCCAGTTCATCGTCATCACCCACCGGCGTGGCACCATGGTGGCCGCAGACCGGCTTTATGGGATCACCATGCAGGAAAAAGGCGTTTCCACGCTGGTATCTGTAAGCCTGATCGAAAACGATTTAGATAAATAGTAGGAGGATATCCATGGAAGAGAAGAAAAAGGGATTTTTTTCCCGTCTGGTAGCCGGACTTACAAAAACAAGGGAAAACATCGTTTCCGGTATGGATTCGATCTTTTCCGGCTTTTCAGCCATAGACGAGGACTTTTATGAGGAGCTGGAGGAGACTCTCATTATGGGAGATATGGGGATCCAGACCACCATGTCTGTGCTGGAGGAATTAAAAAAGGCCGTGAAGGAGCAGCACATCAAGGATCCGTCCCAATGCCGCCAGGTGCTCATCGACAGCATCCGGAAAAAAATGGACCTGGGCGAAAACGCGTATGAATTTGAACACAGGAAATCCGTGGTCCTGGTGATCGGCGTCAATGGTGTAGGAAAGACCACCTCCATCGGAAAACTGGCCGACCAGCTGAAGTCCGACGGAAAGCGGGTGATCCTGGCGGCTGCCGATACCTTCCGGGCCGCTGCCATCGAACAGCTCTCCGAGTGGGCTGACCGGGCCGGCGTGGATCTGATCGCCCAGAAGGAGGGATCGGACCCGGCAGCCGTGATCTATGATGCCATTGCCGCCGCAAAATCCAGGAATGCCGATGTTCTGATCTGCGATACCGCCGGCCGTCTCCACAATAAAAAAAATCTGATGGAAGAGCTGAAAAAGATCAACCGGATCATTGATAAGGAGTATCCGGAGGCATACCGTGAGACCCTGGTGGTCCTTGACGGCACCACCGGACAGAATGCCCTGGTACAGGCGCGTCAGTTCATGGAGGCCGCCCCCATCACGGGCATCATCCTGACCAAGCTGGACGGAACTGCCAAGGGCGGCATCGCCGTTGCCATCCAGTCGGAGCTGGGCATTCCGGTGAAATACGTGGGAGTCGGAGAGAAGATCGACGATCTGCAGAAGTTCAGCTCGGGGGATTTTGTAAACGCGCTGTTTCAGTCTGATACCAGAAATAAAGGAGAATAAAGCCAATGGAAATGAAGGAGCTCACACTGGAAAAATTTGAGGAAGCGTCGGAGATCGTTGAAAAAGTGACCCAGGAAACGAAGCTGATCTTCAGCGAATACTTCTCAAGCCTGTCTGGAAACAAGGTATATTTTAAGCCGGAAAACATGCAGCGGACCGGCGCTTATAAGGTCCGGGGCGCTTACTATAAGATCAGCCAGCTTTCAGACCAGGAAAAGGAGAAGGGGCTGATCACTGCCTCTGCGGGAAACCATGCCCAGGGCGTGGCTTATGCGGCCAGGCTGGCAGGTGTAAAGGCCACAGTGGTGATGCCGGTGACGACCCCTCTGATCAAGGTGAACCGGACAAAAAGCCTGGGAGCCGATGTGGTGCTGTCCGGGAATGTATTTGACGAGGCCTGTGCCCATGCATATGAGCTGGCCGAGGAGCACGGCTATACCTTCGTTCATCCTTTCAATGACCTTCAGATCGCCACAGGCCAGGGAAGCATCGCCATGGAGATCATAAAGGAGCTTCCCACCGTGGACTATATCCTGGTTCCTGTGGGCGGCGGAGGGCTCTGCACAGGAGTTTCCACCCTGGCAAAGCTTCTGAACCCTAAGGTAAAGGTCATTGCTGTGGAACCGGCAGGAGCCGCTTGCTTAAAGGCCTCCCTGGAAGCCGGGAAGGTGGTATCTGTTCCGGCCATCAACACCATTGCCGACGGTACGGCAGTACAAACGCCCGGCGATAAGCTTTTTCCCTATCTCCAGGCCAATGTGGATGAGGTGATCACCATTGAGGACTCTGAGCTGACCCTGTCCTTCCTGGACATGGCGGAAAACCACAAGATGATCGTGGAAAATTCCGGACTTTTAACGGTGGCTGCCTTAAAGCATCTGGATTTCAAGGGAAAGAAGGTAGTCTCTGTTTTAAGCGGCGGCAATATGGATGTGCTGACCATGGCCACTGTGGTCCAGAATGGCTTGATCCTGCGGGACCGTATTTTTACAGTTTCTGTGATGCTGCCCGATAAGCCGGGCCAGCTGGCCGACGTATCTGCCCTGATCGCAAAGCTCCAGGGAAATGTGATCAAGCTGGATCATAACGTATTTGCCAATGTAAACCGTTCTGCCGGGGTCCTTCTCACCATCACCATGGAAACCTTTGGAACGGAGCATAAAAAACAGATCCTCCAGGCCCTGGAGGACGCTGGATATGCTCCGTCTGCGGAGCGGACCTCCAGGATCTATATGTAGGCCGGAGAAGATCTGGTATGAAATTCCGGCCTGTTCCAGATACCGCAGGCCGGAGCAAAAGGGGATATGATTATGAATACAAGAGAAGATCTGCCAGGGATCGTAGGGAACGGCGTTTACTTTGTACGCTGGACGCTTATTTCCCTCCTGATGGGAACGGTCTGCGGCCTGGTGGGAACAGCCTTCGGGTTTGGTGTTGCTTATTCCCAGCAGTTTTTCCGCGAGAATCCATTTATGCTCTTTCTGATGCCTGTATCCGGCATCCTCATCGTACTGGTGCATAAGGCCCTGGACCAGGTGGGAAATAAGGGGACCAATCTGATCCTGGAATCTATTTCCTCCACGGAGCAGATCCGTTTTTCCACGCTGCCCTGTATTTTTATTTCCACCATCCTGAGCCATCTGACAGGCGCTTCCGCAGGCAAAGAGGGGGCGGCGCTGCAGATCGGGGGATGCATTGGAAATACCCTGGGCGGTCTTTTTCATATGGATGAGCGGGATAAAAAGGTTGCCATCATGAGCGGCATGAGCGGCTGCTTCGGAGCTATTTTCGGGACTCCCCTGGCCGCCTCCATGTTTGGGATGGAAGTGATCAGCGTCGGTGTTGCGTATTACGCGGCTCTTGTTCCCTGTGTGTTTTCCGCCTTTATCGGCTCCTTCATCTCCTCCAGGCTGGGGCTCCATGGAGAAGCCTTTACCATCCTTCATGTACCGGAATTTTCCCTTAAGCCGGCGGCTCTCATTGTGCTCCTGGCTCTTTTGGGCGCCTTTGTCAGCGTATGCTTCTGCATCCTGCTTCATGAGGTCCAGAAGCTTTATAAGGCAAAGCTGCAGAATGTCTATGCCCGGATCCTCACGGCATCCGCCCTGTTCATCGGCCTTTCTCTGGTATTCGGGCGGGAATACTGCGGAGCTGGCTTTAACCTGGTGGAGGCCGCCATGGAGGGAAATGTTCCCTATGAGGCCTTTCTGTTAAAAATGCTTTTTACTGCAGTCGCCCTGGGCGGTGGCTTTAAGGGCGGAGAGATCGTCCCGACCCTGGCAGTGGGAGCGTCCATGGGCGCAGCCTTCGGAAATCTCCTGGGCTTTGAGCCGTCCCTGTGCGCGGCCTGCGGTATGCTGGCCCTGTTCGCCGGTGTGACCAACTGTCCGGTGGCCACCATATTTATGGGCTTTGAGCTGTTTGGGTTTGAGGGGATGAAATATTTTGCCCTGGCCGTATCTGTAAGCTTTGCTCTTTCCGGTTATTATGGTCTGTACAGCAGCCAGAAATTTACCTATTCCAAGACGAGGACTGAATTTATCAATCGAAAGGCCCATTAGTCTTTCGCAGCAGAGGGCTTCAGGGAGGCAGATATTACCCTGGAAAGCCCTCTATTTTTTTAGAAAATATCTTGCAATATTCCGAAAACACTGTATAATATATGTTATAGACTTGCAATTGCAGAGAGGAGCTGTGGGATATGAGTGATAAATTAATTATTACCATTGGCAGAGAATGCGGAAGCGGAGGCAGACATATCGGACAGAAGCTGGCAGAAGAGATGGGTGTTAAATGCTACGACAAGGAGCTTCTTACCCTGGCGGCGAAAAAGAGCGGACTCTGCAGAGAACTGTTTGAGACACATGATGAAAAACCCACCAGCAGCTTTTTATATTCCCTTGTGATGGATACATACTCCATGGGATATACAAATTCCGCTTATATGGATATGCCCATCAACCATAAGATCTTTCTGGCCCAGTTCGATACGATCAAGCAGCTGGCCTCGGAGGAATCCTGCGTGATCATCGGCCGCTGCGCCGATTATGCCCTGGCAGAATTCCCCAATGTGGTCTCTGTATTTATTACCGCGGATGAGGATGTAAAGATCCGGACTCTGATGGAACGCCATCAGATCTCTGAAGCCCAGGCCAGGGATGTTATGATCAAGACCGATAAGAAGAGGGCCAGCTATTATAATTATTACTCCAGCAAGCGCTGGGGAGATTCAAAAAGCTATGACCTTTGCATCAACAGCAGCAAAACCGGAGCAGACGGAGCCATAAAGGTCATCCGGGAATTTGCCAGGATCAAGCAGGAATATGCAAAAATAAAGTAAAAGGACAGATAAAAAAGCCTACCCAGTCCCGGCAGAAGCCGGATGGCTGCGGAGGCTTTTTTTGCGGACAGGCAAAAAAATTAAGAAAGAATTTAAGAAATCCAGACGGGTTGTATGATATACTTATCGTGCTGTCTTTAGCCCGTCCGGCAGCGCCTATCTACGAGAATTTTACAGCAGGTATTACGATATGAAAAAAAATCTGAATCTATATAAGGGGATGCGTCCTGCGGCCGTGATGCTCCTTTGTACATGCATTGCATTTTCGGCCGTCATGCCCTACGTCCCGCCGGCATTACCGGCAGCAGCGGAGAAGTCTTCCTCGGAAGCAGAGCGTCCTTCGGAAACGGCTTCCACGGCCAGGGAAGAAACGGAGACAGAAGAGAGCAGAGAAACGGCTGCCGCCATGGATGAGACGGCTCCAGCCCCGTACAGGCTCAATTTTGCCCATATGTATGAGGAAGGGGCAGAAGAAAGCTATGCGGAAATCCTTATGAAGGAGCTGATCCGGAAGGATTCCCAGTGGTACGCGGGTATCTATGATATGGCTAATATGGCTCCCTCCAGACTGGCTTCACGTCTGGGACGTTCCCAGGCCAAGGTACTGGGAAAACACAATCCTGCCTCCTTATCACAGGATCCGGAGGATCCTTCGACCTGGGCGGTGGAGCATTTTAAAAATGTCCGTGTATCCTTTTATGACGGAGATGGAAATATCACGTCTGCTGTATCCAATGCCCAGCAGATCCTTTCCATGGCAAGCGTATACTGTTATTACAATGAGATCCACGACCTGGACCAGATCCGGCAATACACAGACCAGCTTTGGAGTGCTTCCCATTCTTACAGCGCGTCCATGGGAGATGTATATTTCTGCGGCGGCTGTGTGG
The DNA here is from genome assembly GCF_025567195.1 of Alitiscatomonas aceti. Taxonomy (NCBI): domain Bacteria; kingdom Bacillati; phylum Bacillota; class Clostridia; order Lachnospirales; family Lachnospiraceae; genus Alitiscatomonas; species Alitiscatomonas aceti. Next base: position 44,807 of record NZ_JAOQJF010000014.1, read on the forward strand.
ATCCATCCCAGATCCCTTCCGGAGAGGAGACAGATTCCGAGCTGGAGGGAGAGGATCATTTTAATGGAGAAAGCAGTATCAATACGGAAATTTCCGTTGCTGAATCCAGCCAGGCCGCAGAAGGGACCGGTGAAGATGGAGAGAGCATATCCGGTGCCTCCGGTGATTCCTTCAGTTCGGGCCTCGTATCGGACCCTTTTTCAGGAGGAAATTCCGGAAGCCTTGCAGCTTCTTCTACAGAAAAAACAACACCAGCCTTTGCCGGAACCACAGTCCAGGTGGAGACCACCACCAGTCCCCTGGATTCTCTAGCCGAAACTGCTGAAAGCGTATACATGGAAGAGACAAAGCCAAAGGTTACCATTGTAAGGCCCGGAGAGTCTAAGGAAAGCCAGGAAATGTCCAGCGCTGCTTCGTCTGCGCCCCAGACGTCCGGATCTGCTGGTCCGACGGCTGCCTCTTCACAGGCCCCATCCCCGGTCTCCTCAGAAGCACCAACCCCCGAGCCCCAGCCAACAGAGCCAACAGAAAGCCGGAATGCTGTGATCATCCGGCCAGAGGAGCCGGATCAGGCTGCTCTGGTCTTTGATCCGGAAGCAGCAGATATGCTTAAGGGGGATCACCGTATATATACAGCCGCAGTTTCGTCAGAAAGCTCCAGGAGCGCATCCTCCCAGACATCCCTCATCTGCCCCGGACACATCGATCTGAGGATCACTGCCAAAGTCCAGAGCCTGGAGGAGGCTGAAAGCCTGTTTTCCATAGATCCTGCTGGAAACACAGTGGAAGAGGGAAGCGCCTGGGCTGGCTGGAATGACCGTGCACGGGCCTTTGTAAACCACATCAGCCGTCAAGACTGGACGGAGCTTTATGACATCAGTGTTACGGTGGAAGGCACCAAAGCCCCGCTTTCCAGTACAGAGATCGAATCCTATATGAAAAAAATTCCGTCTGACACATCAGAGGAACGGAAGGAGATCATCCGTTTTGCACTGCAGTCTGTGGGAAAGGTTCCCTATTACTGGGGCGGCAAGGCCAGCGCCAGAAATTACAGCGGCAACAGCTTTGGTTCCATTACGATCCCCGACCACAGGGGCCGTATCCTGAAGGGGCTCGACTGCTCCGGCTGGATCAACTGGGTATACTGGTCTGTGACAGGCGAACGCCTTCCTTATGAGGGGACCGAGGGGCTTAAGTCCACGGGACGGCCGGTGAACCGAGCAGACCTAAAGCCCGGGGATATTATCGTCATCACCGGAAAAACTCCCCATGTGATCATGTTTTTAAACTGGGCGCCCAATGGGCAGATCCAGTGTATCCATGAGACTGGCTCCGCAGATAACGTGACCGTAGGCGTCATGACAGCCAACTGGCCGTATTACAGGAATCTGCTGGATTAAACAAACTTAAATGTTTAAGTGAACAGACCTCCAGGTTATCCTGGAGGTCTGTGACTGATATAGGGCAGAAATTATTTCTTCCAGCATTGGACAGCGATAACCGGTCTGTGGGTCTTCTCCAGCGCGACTGCAGACGGCTTTTTTATGCAGCTACATGTCTTTCAGAAGGCTGCTGATAAGGATCTCCAAATCCGGATACAATCCGGCGCTGACCGGGCTGTGGAACGGGAAGATGATCGGAGCGGCGTCTTCGGCGTAACGGTATACGGTAGTACGTTCCTTCTCTGGATCCACGATCCAGTATTCCTGGACCCCAGCCTCAGAATACAGAGTGTTCTTTGTGGAATAATCCATCCGACGACTGGAAGGAGAGACAATTTCAATGATCCAGTCAGGAGCACCGAAACAGCCATGGTCATGGAGCTTGTTCCGGTCGCAGATTACGGAGATATCCGGTTCCACCCAATTTTTATCATCGGCATCCAGGTTCACGGCGAAAGGGGCCATAAGCAGCTGGCAGTTTCCAGCATGAGAGAAGATATATTCCTGGATCACGAAAGACAGCTTAGCGATCAGAAATTGATGCCGATAGCTGGGCGGGGCCATATCATACAGGGTCCCGTCTATCAGCTCGGCGCGCTGACCCTCTGGAAGGTTCCAGTAGTCTTTTGATGTATGGTACTGTTTTGGTAATGGCATATTGCACCTCCTGGGAATCTATTATATATTTATGATTCATTTCTTTTTCTAAAATCCAGTACAAGAAAAAATGAGGTCACATAAAACCAAGTAAAGGCGGAAAGTCTATAAACTATTCGTTAAAGAAGGCTTTCACGCATAGTTATAGATCGCTCTGCAATCAGCATTCCCCCGCCTTTTTCTGCCCTCAGCCGTCTCTCTCCATACTCCTGCCTTCCATATCTATTTGACAAGCAAAGGCAGATAATATTCCACAAACAGATAAACGACTGTGAGCACGATCCCGACAACCAGCACCCGGTTCATTACTTTTCTCATAACAATTTTCCTTTCTTTTTCATTATGTATAGACAGCGCCAGAACCATTAAAGGTACGGCATAATACGCCCATTCTGTATCATGAACGTTCATGTTTTTGATTATAGCACATTCATGATCCATGCTACAAGGAGTTCTTGCATTATCCCTTTGGTTCTGGTATGATGGTCCATGGGCACAACTATTCGTGAAATACGTTTCCAATAGAACTTGCCCTTTTAATATAATTATTACAGATAATTGAGAGGATCAGCAATTTATGAAATTACAGCGACTTTTAAGCCTTGTACGAAAGGCAGTGGACGATTACCAGATGATCTCCGCTGGTGACCGCATCGCTATTGGGATCTCCGGAGGAAAGGACAGCCTGGCACTGCTCTTCGCTCTCCATGAGCTCCAGCGTTTTTACCCATTCCCATTCGAGCTTTGTGCATTTACTGTGGACCTTGGTTTTGGGATCCAGGATTTTAAAGCCATACAGGCCCTCTGCGACGATTTTTCCATCCCCTATACAGTTATTTCCACGGATATTGCAAAAATCGTTTTCGAGACCCGCAGAGAATCCAATCCATGCTCTCTCTGCGCAAAAATGCGGAAAGGTGCCTTAAACCAGCAGGCCAGATCCTGCGGCTGCAATAAAGTGGCATACGCCCATCACAGGGATGATATTATAGAAACCATGATGCTTTCATTGATCTATGAGGGACGCTTCTATACCTTCTCTCCCCGTACCTATCTGGACCGGATGGATCTGACTGTGATCCGCCCCATGATGTACGTCAGCGAAGCAGATATCATTGGATTTAAAAATAAATACCAGCTTCCAGTCTGCAAGAATCCATGTCCGGTGGATGGAAAAACCCGGCGGGAATACGTAAAAAATCTCATACGGGATCTGAATCTGGAAAATCCTGGAGTCAAGGATCGCTTTTTCCACGCGGTTCTCTCTGGCAACATTCCCGGCTGGCCATCTCCCTCCTCGGATTCCAGAGGCTCTGAAAAAAATAAAGAAGGAAAGGAAGATAATCATGGCATCTCTCACTTATCATGAGCAGAAGGATATTGAAAACATCAAAAAGCTGCGGGGACTGATAAAGGAACTTCCTCCCTTCTGTGCAGATTTCTTCCGGGGAATCGAACCTCTGACATCCACCAGGACAAGAATCGCCTATGCCTATGACCTGCGGATCTTTTTCGATTTTCTGAAAACTTCCAACAGCCAGGTAGCCCGAATGGGGGAAAATATCCCCCTCTCTGTTCTGGAACAGCTTACAGTTACCGATCTGGAAGAATATATGGAATATTTAAAATGTCATCCTTCTGTGAACAATGAAGATGTATATAATACGGAGCGTGGGATCATGCGGAAGGTTTCATCTTTAAAAAGCTTCTATAATTATTTTTACAGAAATGAACGGATTGAAAAAAATCCTGCCTCTCTCCTGCGTCTCCCCAAACTCCATGAAAAAGAGATCACACGGTTGGAAATTGATGAGGTGGCACGGCTTCTGGATGAGGTTGAGGAAGGTGAAAAGCTCACAGAAAGGCAGAAACTGTATCATGAACGGACAAAGGTCCGGGACCTGGCCATGCTGACACTTCTTTTGGGGACAGGACTCCGTGTATCGGAGTGTGTCGGATTAAATATAAACGATGTGGATCTGGACGCCTGTGGAGTCAGGATATTCCGGAAGGGCGGAAAGGAATCCATTGTCTATTTCAGCGATGAAGTCCGGGACGTTCTGGAAACGTACCTGGATGAACGCCAGGCCATTGACGCCCTTCCAGGTCATGAGGATGCTGTGTTCCTGTCCCTGCAGAAAAAAAGGATGAGCGTCAGAACGGTGGAAAATATGGTAAAAAAATATGCGGGTCTTGTTACTCCCCTAAAAAAGATCACCCCCCATAAGCTTCGGAGCACCTACGGCACCAGCCTTTACCGGGAAACCGGCGATATCTATCTGGTAGCATCGGTCCTTGGGCACAGCGATGTCAATACCACCAGGAAGCACTATGCGGCCCAGGAGGACCAGAGACGGAAAAGCGCCAGAAATATAGTCCAGCTAAGGGAAAAAAAGGAACAGGGGCCCCAGTAGCCTGGCTAGTCCGGATACAGACTGGCTGCGGCCTGGAGCCTGCCAGTTACAAACGGCATTCCTTAATAATTAGCTATCCTGCGGCAGATCCGGAGAACTACTGCTCCGACGGGATCATACCTGGTTGTCTGGCATAATATACAACAGTCAGGGAGTCCCCGGCCTCAATGGAATCCGAAACCAGGCCGTTGATCTCTTTCAGTTCTGATATATACTGGCGGACCTCCATTCCGGAGTTAGCCCTGTATCTTTCAGCAATGGACCACAGAGAGTCCCCCGGACGGATCTCAATGTTGGTATAATAACGGTCATAACCGCTCTCCCTCTCCTCTCCGCTGGCAGTTACCAGTGTCTTTCCCAGGAGACAGGATAAAATCATAATGGATGCGGCAAACAAAAACAAATACTTTTTCATATTCAGTCCCTCCTGCGTCAAAAGAATGTATGTTCGGGAACATTTGTTCTGGTCTCATGATAACACCAGAACAAATGTTTGTCAACAGATTTCCTGCTTTTTCTCGAACAAAAGTTTGCTTTTTTGCCGGACATATGATAGTATATAAAAAAGAAATCTATTCCCTTCCAGGGATTTTTATAAGATATGATATCATTTTTTCATAAAAATGATGCAAAGGAGGATCCACATATATGAGCCAGGGTAAAATAACTGAAAAACAGAAAGAAATTCTTGAATTTATAAAAGAAACAATTTTAAGCAAAGGATATCCGCCGGCTGTGCGCGAGATCTGCGAAGCCGTCCATCTGAAATCCACCTCTTCTGTCCACTCCCACCTGGAGACACTGGAGCGGAATGGATACATAAGACGGGATCCCACAAAACCCAGGACCATCGAGATCCTGGATGATGATTTTGCGCTGACCCGCCGGGAAGTGGTCAACGTACCGCTGATCGGGACCGTTGCCGCAGGAATGCCGATCCTGGCAGAGGAGAATATTGAGGATTATATCCCCATCCCTGCGGAGCTGCTTCCCAATAAAGAGGTATTTATGCTGAGGGTAAAAGGAAACAGTATGGTGGAGGCTGGAATCCTCAACGACGACAAGGTGATCGTCGCAAAGCAGCCTGTGGCTGAAAACGGGGATAAGGTGGTTGCCCTCCTGGGAGATTCTGCAACGGTAAAAACCTTCTATAAAGAATCCGGCCACGTCCGCCTGCAGCCGGAAAATTCTTCTATGGACCCGATCATCGTGGACGACGTCCAGATCCTTGGAAAGGTCATCGGCCTGTTCCGGTTTATGAATTAGCAGGAATGATGCCTGCCTGCGGCGGGCTGCTGCGGCCGCAGACGTTCCTTCCGCCGTATGGCGAACCCTGCAGAGCATTTTATATGCCACAGGACACGCATTTCAGTAACCAAAAAGCACCGGCATCCCCCTTAGAGAATAGCCGGTGCTTCAAGTATATGTTTTTTGTCAGACTGCGTTCCGGATCAGTCCAGTTCCTCTACGGATCCTACGACCTTTCCGTCTCTCCAGATGCGCTCCAGATCATAGAACAGCCGGTCTTCCTTGGAAAATACATGAACGATCACATCGCCGTAGTCCAAAAGGACCCATGTTGAGCTTAGATTTCCCTCTTTCTGGCGGCACTCAAAGCCAGCTTTAAAGAGCTTTTCCTCCACATTATCGATCAGAGCCTGGGTCTGGCTGCTGTTGGATGCGCTTGCCAGTACAAAATAATCTGCAATAACTGTTACACCCTGGATATCAATAATTTTTATATCTTCTCCCTTTTTCTCGTCCAGCGCTTCGACTGCGAGTCTTACCATTTCTTTTGACTGATTCAACTGTGTTTTCCTCCTTTATTTTCTCTGGCCCGATTTCTCCGTTCCCGGCTGCGGCCTGTTCCTGGCTTCTTGCTGCCACCGCACGCATATGATTACAGGCGGCAATGGTCAAAGGATCAATGGGGCAGTCCAGGGTACCCAGGTAACGGAGAATGCTCTCCATAATGGCCAGACAGGCCCGATCCAGATCCTCAAAGGCCAGCTTTCTCATCCTGGGCAGATCCGCAGCTTTATAACGCCGGGGCTCAATATAATCTGCCACATAAAGGATCTTATCCAGCATCCCCATGTCTGTTTTTCCTGTGGTATGACACGCAATGGCGCTTAAGATCTCTTCATCGTCCACTCCGTATTTTTCCCTGGCCATCCACGCTCCCAGTTTTGCATGAAGCAGGGATGGATCCCGTTCTTCGCTTTCAGAAACAGGGATCCCGCGGCTTATGCATTTTTCCAGCATGGTCGGACGGTCGTACCGCTTGGCGCAGTCATGAAGGAGTCCGGCCAGCTCTGCCTTATCCAGATCATATCCGTACCGCATGGCCAGGGCCTGGCAGGTGTAGGAGACTCCCAATGTATGCTCAAACCGCATGGGATCCAGTTTCTTTTTTAAATGCTTTCTTATTTCAATGACTCTGCTGTCCATATGAATATGCCCTTTACTGATTCCGTGTTATCTGCTCTCCTGGTACAGCCTGTGTTCTCTGATGTAAGCGGCCACGGCTCCGGGAACCAGCTCTCCTATATCTTCTCCCCTGGCCGCCATGTCCCGGATCCTGGCAGAAGCCACGTTCATTTCTGGATTGTGAAGCACCTGGATATGGGCTCCGTACACGGATTTTAAATAGCTGATCTGCTGATCCAGGGTCCGTCCGGCCCGGTCATATTCCCTGCCGGACACCAGAAGCGAGGTAAGCTCCATGACCTTTTCCGGGTGATACCAGGTTTCCAGCTGGAACAGGGAATCGGCTCCAATGATAAAATAAAATTTGTCCTCCGGGTATTCTTCCTTTAGAAGCTCCAGCGTCTGTGCAGTATACGTATTCCCCTCCCGCTTCATTTCAAAATCAGAGACTGAAAAAAACGGGATCCCCTCCAGCGCCAGCTCCAGCATAGCCAGGCGGTCCTTTACGTCCGTGATCCGGTGATCCTTTTTATGGGGAGGGATATGGGACGGCATATACCAGATCTCATCCAGCCCGTATTCGGAGCGGGCCTGTCTTCCCAGAAGAAGATGGCCGTTGTGGACCGGATCAAAGGTCCCGCCCATAATGCCGATACGTTTCATGGCAGCTCTCCTTTCCAGCTTACGGGAGAACGATCTTTCTGTCCTTCTCTTCCTTCGCCGGTTTATATAAAACGATCATTCTTCCGATCACCTGTACCACCTGCGAGCGGGTACGCTCTGCCAGGGTCTGGGCCAGGATCTTTCCATCATCCACACAGTTCTTTAAAACATGGATCTTGATCAGCTCACGGGCGTCCAGCGCCTCGTTTACAGACTGGGTAAGCTCCGGTGTAAGGCTGGATTTACCGATCTGCAGAATTGGATCCATGGTCATGGCAAGTCCCTTAAGATAGGCCCTCTGCTTGCTTGTCATATGCTCTTCTCCTTATTTATAATACTCAAAAGCCAGACCGTACATACGCACTGTATCGCCCTCGGAGATTCCGGCCTTTTCCAGCTCATCCAGGATCCCGTTCTGTTTCAGGAATTTCTGGAAGAAGTCGAAGCCCTTCTCTGAGTCCAGATTGGTGTAGCCCAGCATCTTCTCGATCCTGGGACCTTCCACAACGAACGCTCCATCGTCAGAACGCTCCACTGTGTAAGGCAGATTCCGGTCCGCCTGATATTCAACTTCAAACTCTTTTTCAAATACTCTGGGAGTCCGGTCCACAGTCCGGAGGACCTGGAACAGATGGCCCAGAAGTTCGTTGACGCCCTCTCCGCTGACAGCCGAAATACCGAATACGGGAATTCCCTTCGGTTCAAATTCATCCTTCAGCGCCTTTAAGGGATCATGCTCCTCATCATACAGGGCATCCAGCTTATTGGCCGCAATGACCTGCGGCAGCTTTAAAAGCTCCGGATTATAGGTAGAAAGCTCATTCATGATGGTATGGATATCCTCCACCGGGTCGCGTCCCTCCACAGAAGCCGCGTCTACCACATGAAGGAGCACCTTCGTCCGCTCGATGTGGCGCAGGAATTCGTGGCCAAGGCCGGCGCCATCCGAAGCGCCTTCGATCAGCCCGGGAATATCCGCCATCACAAAGCTGTTTCCGTCGCCCAGGTTCACAACGCCCAGGTGCGGGTTTAGGGTAGTAAAATGATAATTGGCGATCTTTGGTCTTGCGTTGGAAACGCGGGAAAGCAGCGTGGATTTTCCCACATTCGGGAAGCCCACCAGACCCACATCGGCGATCACCTTAAGCTCCAGCTGGATCCACAGCTCCTGCCCTGGCTGTCCTGGCTGGGCATATTTGGGAACCTGCATGGTGGAGGTGGCAAAATGCATATTTCCCAGCCCTCCCCGGCCGCCTTTCAGAATGATCTCCCGCCGGTTGTCTCCGGACATATCCGTGATGACCTTTCCCGATTCCAGATCCTTAACAACCGTGCCCTCGGGCACCTTAACGATCAGATCCTTTCCGTCGGCACCGTGGCAGCGGCGTTTTCCGCCTTCTTCCCCACTCTGCGCCACATATTTGCGGACGTGCCTGAAATCCACCAGTGTATTAAGGCCGTCGTCCACCTCAAAAATGATATCGCCGCCTTTTCCGCCGTCACCGCCGTCGGGGCCGCCGTTGGGAACATATAATTCTCTGCGGAAGCTCACATGGCCATTCCCGCCGTTTCCTGATCTGATAAAAACTTTTGCACTGTCTGTAAACATGATAAGCCCGGTCCTTTCCAAAAATGTCTGGTTTCCCAGTAGAGAAAAAAGCCCCATACCTTACGTATGGAGCTCTCTGCTTTATTCGTTGATCGCCTTCGGATATACAGAAACCTGCTTTTTGTCTCTGCCTTTTCTCTCAAATTTAACAACGCCGTCAACCATTGCGAATAATGTATCATCACCGCCGCGGCCAACATTAAGACCCGGATGGATCTTTGTTCCACGCTGTCTGTAAAGAATATTTCCGGCTAATACGAACTGGCCGTCTGCTCTCTTTGCGCCAAGGCGTTTGGACTCGGAATCTCTGCCGTTCTTTGTGGAACCAACACCTTTTTTATGGGCAAATAACTGAAGGTTCATCTTAAACATATCGGTTACACCTCCCTGAATCGAAAATTGATATATTCCGCTCCGTATTCATCCCGGATATTCGTCAGCCCGAGGATCAGGGACTTCATGAGGAGCTGCGATTCGGGACTCATGGAATCGGGGAAAAGGAAAGAGAACTGGCCTCCATCCTCTGAAACACTTCCCTCGAAATGATCGTCTGTAAACTGTTCGACGGAATTCGCCATGTTGAGAGCCAGTACAGAAACAGCAGAACATATGATATCCTGTCCGTATTCTGCATAGCCAGCATGACCGCTTATTTCGATCCCTTTTTCTTTCCTGTCCTTATCGCGCAGGATAATTACCTGAATCATACAAAATTAAGCGTTGATCTTGTCAATCTTAACCTGGGTATAAAGCTGTCTGTGGCCGTTTTTCTTATGATAGCCAGTTTTGCGCTTATACTTGTAAACGATAACTTTTTTGCCCTTGCCAACCTTCTCAACGGTTGCGGAAACAGTCGCGTTTTCCACTGTGGGGCATCCGATCGTAAGCTCGCCGTTGTTTACAGCCAGAACCTGATCAAAAGTAACAACAGAACCTACTTCTGCGTCCAGTCTCTCAATCTTGATGCTGTCGCCTTCGGCTACTTTATACTGCTTACCACCTGTTGCAATAATCGCGTACATATTGCACCTCCTATTATCATTACTCGCCAGTTACGGTGTGTTCCCGCAGGAACCCTTGCAGACCTCGCTGTGCGGCATACTGTAATATAATAGCACCTGTCCATCTTCCTGTCAACTGTTTTTTACAGGATTTTCTGCCTTATGAAAAATTTCTGCTGTCCAGTGACCATGGGAACACGCTGCGCGGACGTCTCATGGTCATTGCGGCAGCCGCCAGACTCACATACATCCACGGTCCTGTCTCGCTGCCAGCGTAAAAAGAACGCCGCAGATCAGGCGGAAAACCACCCGTCTGCAGCGCTTTCGGTTTTACTGCTCTGCAAAAGTATCAAAATATCCCTGGATAAACACGATGGGAGTTCCCTTATCTCCGGAGCCGGAGGTCAGATCGCAGAGAGATCCGATGAGATCCGTCAGTCGTCTGGGAGTCGTACCCTGGGAGGCCATGCTTCCCTTTAAGCTGCCGTCCTTGGCTTCGATCTTTTCCTTCATGGCCCTTGTGAGCTCCTCACCCTTCAGATCCTTGAAATCGTTGTCTGCCAGATATTTTAATTTCAGTTCGTTGGGAGTTCCCTCCAGGCGCTCTGTATACGCAGGGCTTACCACCGGATCAGCCAGTTCCCAGATCTTTCCTACCGGATCTTTAAACGCGCCGTCCCCGTAGATCATACAATTCATCTTCACGCCTGTGGCCTCTGCAAGGCTCTCCTGGAGATTTTTCACAAATTCATTACAATCTCTCGGGAACAGCTTTACCGTGTCTTCTGTGGCCTTATTGGAGCCGTACAGGCCATACTGCTCGTTATAACCGCTTCCATCCACCGGAGCGTTCATGATATCTGCCAGCGTCAGCACCTTCTCCGCTCCCGCAGCCAGTAATCTCCGTCTGGAGCGTTCTCTGGTGTGGATATCGCAGCAGAGTACATTTTTTGTATAGGGGAGCACTGCGCGGCAGTCATTGGCGAAAATAAATTCCGGCTCGCAGCCCTCGGCCTCAAACAGCTCCTTATAATAAGCCACATAATCCACGCCTGTGAACGGATGCTTTACATAGCCGAAGATCTCCCTGTACTTTGCCTCATCCATTACGTCTGAATACGGATTTACTCCCTTTTCATCCAGAAGATCGTCGTCAAACAGGTGGTTGCCCACTTCATCGGAAGGATAGCTCATCAGGATATAAACCTTCTTAAACGCCTTGGCAATGCCTTTTAAGCAGATGGCGATCCGGTTCCGGCTTAAGATCGGGAACGTGACAGCGACGGTATCGCAGCCAAATTTTGTGCGGCAGTCCTTCGCAATGTCATCTGTACTGGCATAATTGCCCTGGGTCCTGGCCACTACGGCCTCTGTTACAGCTACGATGTCCTTTTCATGAAATGTGATATGTTCTTCTTTTCCCATATCGGCGATAGCCTCTGTCACGATCCGGATCAGATCGTCTCCTTCTTTCACAACCGGGCATCTGACGCCTCTGGATACGGTTCCAACAGTTCTCATGATTTGTACCTCATTTCTTTTATAAAAATATACGATTAAGCATATAATATCCGCTCCGCAGATATTATGCTGCATCCTTCCGATGCAGCTCCCTCCGGGAGATTCCTGCGCCCGGATTTCTGCGGTGAACGCAGAAACCGGCATGCACCATGGTATAATATCTGCTCCGCAGATATTATGCTGCATCCTTCCGATGCAGCTCCCTCCGGGAGATTCCTGCGCCCGGATTTCTGCGGTGAACGCAGAAACCGGCATGCGCCATGGTATAATATCTGCTCCGCAGATATTATACCATATTTCCCCAAAAAGCAAAGGGATAATTGTTATCTATTTTTTTCACTGCGGGAAAACTGCTCATGGAGCGGACGGAGCGTCTTCTTTCTTGTGATCTCTACCAGTCCCAGGGGCGTCATGTCCACCAGGACCGTTTTGACAGGATCTGCCGCCAGACACTGGCGCAGCCTTCTCATAAGCTCCTCATTCTGTGCCTTTTCCTTCATATCGATGAAATCCACCACAATGATCCCGGAAAGATTTCTGAGCCGCAGCTGAACCGCGATCTCCTCGGCCGCCTCCAGATTCGTTTTCAGGTACGTTTCCGAAGCCGTCTTCTTATCCGTGTTTTTTCCGGTATTCACGTCGATCACAGTCATGGCCTCTGTGGGTTCGATGACCAGATATCCGCCGGAACGGAGCCAGACGGTCCTTCCCAGGGCGCGGTCCAGGGCCGCATCCAGGCGGTACAGGGCAGACAGGGGATAGCTGTCCGTATAGAACCGCACCGGAACCTGAAAACCGTCCCCAGCGGCCTCCTGGAACTCCTGGTAAATATCTGGAAGATCTGTAAGGATCTCTTCTGTTTCATCCTTCCGGACATCCATGGCGCTGCGGACAAAAAAGCTTTCCGGCTGATAGAGGATGCTCCCTGCCGTGCGGCTCCTCCCGTTATCAAGAAGCCTGGCCATCCGTTCTGCCTGGCCGGACAGCTCCAGTCCGACCGCCTCCAGGGGAGCGCCGTACGCATTGGTCCGCAGGATAAAGCCAGCACGCGGAAGTCCCGTTCCGGAAAGTCCGGAAACCAGGCCCCTGGCCTCCTCTTCCCACCATTCCTTCATCTGCTCTTTCCATCCGGCATCGCGGATCTTAGAGGAGATCCCCAGCCCGCTGCCGTCCAGGGTGAGCACTCCATACTGCCCTGTGAGAGAAAGCTTCGAGGTGAGCACCGCGTCCTTGGTCTTGACAGCAGCCCTGGAGATCTGGACCAGGATCTCGTCTCCATTTTTCAGCGGACTGGATCCGTCCCTCCCGTCTGCAAACAAATGGAACCTGTTTTCTGCCAGGCTGTAATAACCGTTGATCCCCGGCCTGTACTCCACAAAGGCAGCGTTGATATTTTTTACGATGTTCCGGACCCTTCCCACGCAGATCGTTCCAAGGGCGCAGTCCTCCCGGTCCGGAGCCGTTCCGATCTGGAGGACGCGGTTTCCGGAAGCAAGGACAGACACGGTCCGTCCCCGCAGTTCAGTAAAAATCAGTTTATTCAATGTCTTCACCAAAGGATTCCAGGGTCACAAATTCATGGCTGTCCCCAGATCCGGCATCCGCGTAGACCTCCTCCCGGTTGATGGAAAAGCCAAAGACCGGGAACTCCCTGGAACAGCTCCGGCAGAAGGCCTCCAGAAGAAGCTCCGGCTTCACATTGGCTGCGCTTCCGGCAGAAAGCCTGAGAAAAATGGAATCCCCGTCCTCCGACGGCCGGTGCTCATAAATATATGGCCGGAGATCCATCTGCTTTTCGCCTTTTTTTGTCTTTTTTACGATATTCAGGTCTCCCGTCTCTATAAAGCCGCAGAGTCCGTCAAAGAACTCCTGGGCAGACATGCCAAGGGCCTCTTCATATTCCTTCTTCAGCGACACCGTGTAATCACAGGCCGCCACCAGGGACATGGCGTTTCCGGCAGAATCCGGAAGTCTCTTAAAGCTCAGCACCTCCATCCCCTCTGCCATCTGGACGTTGAGCCGCTCCACCATCCGCCTGGAGCTCTCTGTGGAAAGGACCTCAATGTCCAGGTACTCACCGCTTCCTGTGAGCCCTACGCCCAGAGGAGCCGCAAAGGACATGATCTGGTGGGGAGAAAAGCCCTCCGAATACCGGATGTCCACGTCAGCCCGGCGCATGGCCTTCTGGAAATAACGCATGATATCCAGATGCCCGATGAACCGCATGTTTCCCTGTTTGGAAAATTTAATCCTGATCTTCAAAGCAGACACCTCCTCCGAATCGTCTTACGCCGCACCCGGAACAGCGTTCCCGGCAGTTGGGGGTCACGGTCCCGTTTACCGCACTGTTCCACTCTCTCTTTAAAAACTCCTTGGACACACCCGTATCGATGAAGTCCCAGGGGAACAGCTCGTCCAGGCTCCGCTCCCTGGTGGTATAGAAATCAATGTCCACGCCGCAGGTCTCAAATGCCTTCATCCATATATCATTCCGGAAGCTCTCAGACCAGGCGTCATATAAAGCGCCGTTTCTGTATGCCTCCTCGATGACGGCGGCCACCCTCCGGTCTCCCCGGGCCAGTACGCCCTCTAAAACTGTTACATCGGCCTCATGCCAGTTGTATTTCAGGCTCCTATGGTTCAGCATCTCCTTCATTTTGCGGTTGACCACCCGTGCCTTATCCAGGAATTCCTCCTTGGTGGACATCCTGGCCCACTGGAAAGGCGTAAAGGGCTTCGGCACAAAGAAGGATGTGCTGGCCACCACCTGGACCTTTCCGTTTCTCTGGTCCTTGGGGATCTCATAATACTCCTCTGCGATCTTCTCAGATAAAAGGGCAATGCCCTCCATATCCTCCACCGTCTCTGTGGGAAGGCCCAGCATGAAATACAGCTTCACCCGGTTCCAGCCTCCCTTAAAGGCATCGGCGGCTCCCTGGAGGATCTCCTCCTCAGTAAGCCCCTTATTGATCACGTCACGGAGCCTCTGGGAACCAGCCTCCGGCGCAAAGGTCAGACTGCTTTTTTTCACATCCTGTACCTTGCTCATCACGTCCAGAGAGAATGCATCGATCCTTAAAGAAGGAAGGGATACGTTGACTCCCTTTCCATGGAATTCCTCGATCAGGAAACGCACCAGCTCCTCCAGGGAACGGTAATCGCTGGAGCTTAAGGAGCTTAAGGAGATCTCCTCGTGCCCCGTATTTTTCAGCATCTTATATGCCAGGTCTTTCAGCCGCTCCACGTTCTTTTCACGCACCGGCCGGTAGATCATGCCTGCCTGACAGAACCGGCAGCCGCGGATACAGCCGCGCATGATCTCTAAGACCACACGGTCCTGGGTCACCTTGATGAACGGCACCAGGGGCTTTTCCGGATACACGGCCTCCGTCATATCCAGGACCAGCTGCTTTACGACCTTTTCCGGGGCCTCCGGACAGGTGGGACGGAACGCCTTTAAGGTGCCGTCCTCATGGTATTCCGGCTCATACAGGGACGGAACGTAGATTCCCGGCACTCCGGCCGCCCGTTTTAAAAACGTCTCCCTGGACTCGCCATTTTTCCGGCTGTCTTTGTAAATATCGATCAGCTGCCGGTATGCGGTCTCTCCTTCTCCAATGTAAAACAGATCAAAAAACTCGGCAATGGGCTCCGGGTTATAGGCGCAGGGACCGCCTCCGATGACGATGGGGTCATCCCAGGTCCGGTCGCTGCCATGGAGCGGGATCCCGGAAAGATCCAGGATCTGGAGGATATTTGTATAACACATTTCATACTGGAGGGTGATCCCCAGGATATCAAAATCCTTCACCGGGTCCTGGGACTCGATGGCAAAAAGCGGGATATGCTTTTCACGCATGATGGCGTCCAGGTCGGTCCACGGCGAATATACCCGCTCACAGTACACATCCGGCATCTTATTGAGCATATCATAAAGGATCTGGATCCCCAGATGGGACATGCCGATATCATATACGTCCGGGAAGCACATGGCAAACCGGACATCCACACTGGACGGATCCTTACATACCGAATTGATCTCCCCGCCGATATAACGGGCTGGCTGCTGGATACTCAGCAGTATTTCGTCACTTAATGCTAATTTTCTCATTCTCATTCCTTGCTTTGCGGTTATTTATGGTTGCTTTTTTTATCCTTGATCCTCCGGATCAGACAGCAGGACACAGACTGATCCAGTATATACCGCATAATTATAAGGTATTTTTTTGCGGCTGGCAACCCCTTCCCACCTTTTTGCAGGTTTTCACCGTTCCTTCCGGCCTCTGCCGTATCGTCCCGGCCCTGCCGTTCTCTTTTCACCGGCTGCCGCACCGCCGTATATGAAATACGGTCATGACCTGTTCAGAAGCTTCTGATACGACAGATCCATCGCAAACGCCCCCAGGGGCGCAGTAAGGACAATGGCAAGCACGGCGGCCGTAAGAACGCTATCTCCGCAGGCAAGGCCCATAGAAAGAGGGATCCCTCCGATGGCGGCCTGGACGGTGGCCTTCGGCGTATATGCTAACATTACAAATAACCATTCTCTTCTCCCAAGCTTCGTTCCCCATAGGCAGAGAGCCACACCGGCCATCCTGAAAGCAAGAGCGCCAAGGATCACCAAAAGCGCACGCCCTCCGGCCTGGGCCAGGTATCCCGTATCAACAGCAGCCCCCACAAGCACGAACAGGAAAATCTCAGCGGCGACCCACAGCTTTCCATACTTTACAGAGATCCTTCTGGCAGCCTCTCCCCTTTTCTTCTGAAGGCCTATGCCTATAAACATGACTGCGATCAGGGAAGAAAAACTTATGGGCGTGGTCAGCATGTCTTCGGCCGCCACCAGAAACAGCGAAATACTTAAGAGAATGAGAACCTTTGAAGTATCCCGGATATGCACCTGCTTATAAAACAGGGCCAGCAAAGATCCGGCGGCCAGTCCAATAACGGTTCCCAGAAGGATCGAAACAGGGATATTTATAAAGCTGACGGCAGAAACTCCCTTTCCCTGCATCATGCCGGTAAATGTGGAGAACAGGACGATCACATAGACGTCATCCACGGATACGCCTGCAAGGATCATCTGGGGAATCCCTTCCCTTTTTCCATATCCCTCCTCCATCAGCCGGACCATCCTCGGTACGACCACTGCCGGAGAAACTGCGGCAAGAACAGCTCCCAGGACGGCTGCCTCCAGGACTGTCAGCCCCATGAGCCGGGTCCCCAGCAGGATCACTCCCAGCACCTCAAAGCTTGCCGGGATAAAACACATGAGCAGCGCCGGCCGGCCTGTTTTTTTTAATCCCTCCAGATCCAGTCCCAGTCCGGCTCTTGTAAGAATGATGATCAGCGCGATTTTCCGGAGCTCTTCCGAGATCCCCAGGATGTCCGCATCCAGCAGATCCAGAGCATGCGGCCCAAGGATCATGCCTGTGGCCAGCATCCCCATAAGGCCCGGCAGCCGGAGCCTCTGGCACAGCCATGCCATGGACATTCCAACGATCAGGATCAGTGAAATACTCAGTAACATAATACATCTCCTCCCGGCATAGAAAAAGCTGACAATATCTGCATGGGTCTGTCTGCAGAAGTCATCAGCTTTAAACACCTTACGCCTTTTTCCTTTGGAAGTGTATCACATCCCATCCCGGATGGCAAGGAAAATATTCCCATATGCGGCTTCAGCCTGCGTGTGTGCCCAGGGTCTCCCTGATCCAGTCCACCCACACAGAATAATATTTTCCCAGGACATGGGCCCCGTCGGAGGAATATCCCGCCGCCAGATTTCCATTTTCATCGTCAAATACCTGGTTCACATCCAGATAGACATAGCCAGAGGCCTCTGCCATGCTTTTAATATCCCTGTTTAAGGCATTGATCCTGTCATTGTTGTAGATGCTGCTGCCGGAGGCTTTCTCCGCTGTCACATGAAGGTTGGCCCCCAGGACGATGGCGGCGTCCGGCTGCAGCTCATGGACCTTTTCCACGGTCCTTTTATACTGCTTTACAATGGAATCGTAATCATATCCCAGCTCATTGATCCCAAGCATAAAAAATATGGTATCGAATTTCCGGGAACATAAGAGCTCCTCCAATCCGCTCTTTTCCTGGGATCTCAGCTTAACGGTTTTATTAAATAGCGTAAATACGCTCATACCGGAATCGGCGAACACCTCCGCCTGGCCCAGGTCTCCATATTCAGAAAGCCCCACGGTCCGGGAATCTCCAATGAAAAGGACACCGGAAAAATCCTCCTTTAAGGACACGGCCGGAGCTCCAGAGGGCTCTGAAGCCACAGTCTCTTCCTCTGACAGAGATATCTCCTCCCCACTGGAAGCCGTCTCCCCGGTCTGACCGCCTGCCCCGCCGGAGACGGCAGCCATTCCCGCTCCATCCGCCGTTTCTGGGATCTCTTCCTCCCGTGTTTCTCTCTCTGCTCCTATATCAGGCTTCTTTGCAGCCCTCTCATCCGTCTCCCTCTCCATAGCTCCCGCCTCATACCAGGGCGTCAGCTTTCTCACAGCTCCAGGAACGTATTCCACTGCGATCACAGCCGCCAGGCTGGCTGCCAGAAATGTGCTGTACCAGTAACGCTTCATAATCTTCCTCCCCTTTTTCATTCTCTAAAAATTTAAAACCGGAAATACAGGAACGGATCGTCCATTCCCATCTTCATACAGTAAACGCAGCCCCAGAACACCGCCAGGAGCACCACAGCCGCCGCAGGACTATTTTTGAACCGCCTGTAAAGCTTCATGGGAAGGCCGGTGGCAAAGACCAGTCCCGCTGCCAGGGAGAGCCCGTAGAGCCTTCCATATTTTAAATAGTCTCCGGCAAAATATGCCATTCCCTCTGGCTGCGGCAGGAACGGGAACAGCCTGGTAAAGTAAACGGCCATCTGCGAAAGATCCGTCACCGCAAACAGCACCCAGCTTACGGAAATGGCAAGGGCCATGTAAAGATGGCCCAGGGCCGGGACCCTCTCCAAAATCCGTATGAGCCCCAGCTTTTCCACCGAGATCAGCGCAAACATCAGAAGCCCCCAGAGGATAAAGTTCCAGCTTGCCCCATGCCAGAATCCGGTGAGGGCCCAGACCGCCAGCATATTGCGGAAGGTCATAAGCTTTCCCTTCCGGCTGCCCCCCAGGGGAATATATACGTAATCCCTGAACCAGCTCCCCAGGGTCATGTGCCACCGTCTCCAGAATTCTGTCATGGAAAGAGACAGGTATGGGTCATGAAAATTTTCCGGGATCGTAAAGCCCATGATCCGCCCCAGCCCCTTGGCCATCAGGGAATAGCCGTAAAAATCAAAATAGATCTGGAGGCTGAAGGCTGTGATGGCCAGCCATGCAAAGGGAGTGGAGATACTTTCATAGCCCACGGTCCCGGCCTCATTCCAGAGCCCGCCCAGGCGGTTTGCCAGAAGGACCTTGAGTCCCAGTCCTATGGTGAAGGTCTTCAGCCCCTCCTCCACCGCCCGCATGGAATGGGACCGGCGGGAGATCTCCTTCCTGATGGAGGAGTAGGTAACGATGGGACCGGCGATCAGCTGGGGAAACATACTGATGTACATGGCGAAATTCACAAAAGAAGGCTCATACTCTGCCGTTTTCCGGTACACGTCCGCCAGATAGGAAATAGCCTGGAAGGTATAAAAGCTGATCCCCACCGGGAGCACCGGCGCAAACACAGGAAGCTCCAGGGAGAGCCCCATGAGCCGGAGGATGCCGTTGATATTTTCCGTAAAAAAGCCGGTATATTTAAACAGCAGCAGCCAGAACAGATTATAGGCCACTCCCCAGAACAGCCGCTTCCTCCTGCGGAACCTGGCCCGGCTGCGGGCGATCCGGCAGCCAAAAAAATAGTTCACCGCCATGGACGCCCCAAAGAGCGCCAGATAAAGAGGCGTATCCCAGACGCCGTACAGATAAAATATCATGCTCCCTGCGAAAAGGCAGAAGTTCTTATACCGCGCCGGGCAGAGAAAATAGATCAGTAAAAATATGGGTAAAAATTGGAATATGAATTCCAGACTGCTGAAAACCATGGGAAACCTGTCCTTTTCTGCCATTTTTTGTTTTATCACATATATAGACGTGACAAAAAAGAAGAAAGTTTCATCCAGAATAAAAGATCAAAAAAAGCTCCCGGAGGATCTTCTCTCCGGAAGCTTTTGGTTTCAGCCTCGTATTAAGCTTTCTTTACATCCTTAAATTTCTCTGCGATCTTGATCAGCAGCTCCACGGTCTGCTCCATGGACTGGATGCAGACAAATTCGTATTTTCCATGGGCGTTGTGGTCTCCAGTGCAGAGGTTGGGACACGGAAGGCCCATATAGGACAGTCTGGAGCCGTCGGTACCGCCGCGCACCGGGCGGACATTGGGCGTATCCACTCCCAGCTCCTTAAAGGCCTCGGCAGCGATATCCATTAAATACATATGTGGACGGATCTTTTCTTCCATGTTGTAATACGTATCGGAAGTCTCCACCACAACGGTGCCTTCTCCATACTTCTTATTTAAGAAGTCGGCGATGGTATGGCCCATGGCCTTCCTGGATTCAAAGATCTCCTTATCATGGTCGCGGACGATGTACTTCAGTACAGTCTCCTCCACGTTTCCGGAGATCCCGTTCAGATGGTAGAAGCCCTCATACATTTCTGTATACTGGGGCTTTTCTGCCTCCGGGAGCATGGACTGGAATTCCAGACCGATGAGGATGGCGTTTTTCATCTTGCCCTTGGCGCTGCCGGGATGGATATTCTGGCCGTGGATGGTGACGCTCATGGAAGCTGCGTTGAAGGTCTCATACTCCATCTCGCCGAAGGCTCCGCCGTCCACTGTATAGGCCACATCAGCGCCCCAGCCGGGTACGTCGAAGAAATCCACGCCGTGTCCCACTTCTTCGTCGGGAGTAAAGGCGATCTTGATGGTTCCGTGGGGGATCTCCGGATGCGCCATGAAATATTCAGCCATAGTCATGATCTCGGCAATACCGGCCTTATCGTCTCCGCCCAGAAGGCTGGTGCCGTCGGTGGTGATCAGGTCCTTGCCCACATAGTTCTTTAATGCCGGGAATACCTCCGGGCTCATTTTAATGCCCAGATTTTTATTCAGGATAATGTCTCCGCCGTTATAGTTCTGGATCAGCTGGGGACGGGTGTTCTCGTCGGAAAAATCCGGAGAGGTGTCCATATGGGCCAGGAAGCCCACCACCGGACAGTCGGTCTCCGCCGTAGCCGGAATGGTGCCATATACGTAGCAGTGTTCGCTCATGGACACATCCTTTACCCCCAGGGCTTTTAACTGCTCCACCAGAAGCTTTGCCAGGGCGAACTGCTTTTCTGTACTGGGCACAGAGGCGGCGTCCTCGGCAGACTGGGTATCAAATGCAATGTACTTTAAAAAATTATCAACGACTTTTGACATAACGTACACTCCTTTTCTCTGATTCCGGATCGCTCCGTTCCTTTAAAGTATAGCAGATTTTTCCAGAATTGTCCATCAGTTCCCCTGGAGGATCCGGGCCAGTTCAGAATTTTCATTTAAGATCACCGTCTTGTTGGAGCCCTTCAGGCTGGCCTTTAAGGCGTCCAGGCTGCGGATGTAATTGTAATAATCCGCCTTGCTCTCATCGTTGTAGGCATTGGAGAGGATCCGCATGTACTCAGCCTCGCCTTCGGCCCGGATCTTCTCCGCCTTGGCCTCTGCCTCGGAGATGATGATGGACACATCCTTATCGGTGGTGTTCTTAATGACGTTGGACTGGTACTGGCCGTCTGCCGTATAACCGGCGGCGATGTTCTGACGCTCTGAGATCATACGCTGGTAAACGGCCTCCTTATTGGAATCCGGCAGGTCTAACATCTTGGTCTCTACCTTTTTCACAGTGATCCCATAGCTGTCCAGGGAATTTCCGATCCGTTCCGTAATAAGCTCCGCTAACTTCCCGTCACGGCCGGAGATCACGTCCGCCTGGTCCGTGGAGGAGATAACATTTTTCACGGCATTGTAGACCACCACGGAAATGCGGCTTTCCGCATTGGCCTTACTGGCTCCCAGACGGGACAGATACTCCAGGGGATCCGTCACGCTCCATAAGGCAAAGGAATCGGTGAGCATCACCTTTTTATCCCTGGTGTTCACTTCACTGGGAACCAGGTCGTAAACCATCTCATAATTGGGGATGGACTGGGTGGTCTGGATAAAGGGGACCTTAAAGCTCAGGCCTGGCGTGTCGATGACCCGCACCACCTTTCCGAACTGGAGCACCAGCTTATACTCGTCGTTATAGGTGCTGACCATACTGGAGCCCAGTGTGATCAGGCCGGCGATGAGGATGATGAATAATGCGATCTTTCTTCCTGTTTTTTTCATATGCTTCTCCTCCTCTTACTGGCCGGCCGGCGCTGCGGCCTGCGGGGTCTGGTTTCCGGATGTCCCTTCCGTCACATTGGCAAAGGGCTCCAGAGGCAGCATGGTCTGGGTGCCGCTGCCATTGTCGATGATCACCTTCAGATCCGGCAGGAGCTCCTCCATGGTCTCGTAGAACATACGTTTTTTGGTGATCAGAGGATACTTTACATACTCAGCGTATGTATCCTCAAAACGTGCCACCTGTCCGTTGGCCTCGTTGATCCTCTGCTGCTTATAGGCCTCCGCCTCCTGTAAGAGCTTATCGGCCTCTGCATTGGCCTTGGGGATGTTTTCCGACTGGTATTTTTTCGCCGTATTAATGGCCGTCTCCATTCCCTGCTTGGCATCCTCCACGGCTTTAAATGCATTGGATACGTCCTCCCTGGGCATTCCGGAGTCCTGGATGGACACGTTATAAATGCCGTATCCGATGTTTTCTTCCACCAGACGGTTGGTAAGCTGCTCCTTGACCCGCTCCTGGATCTGGGTCTTTCCTGTGGTGATCACGTCATCCACGTTATAAAGGCCCACCGTGTCACGGATATAGCTCTGGGCCAGGTTTTTAATGATGCTTTCATATACGTTTCTATGACGGACTGCCTGAATAGGGTCCGTGACCATGTACTCCACGTAGAAGTCCACATTGATCAGGTTAAAGTCATTGGTGATCATAAGGCTTTCCTTTTCAATGGAGACCGGATTTTCCATGGAAGCCCCCTCGGCCCGTTCCGGATCCGTGGTATAGCCGATCTGCATGCCGGTGATGGCCTTGGAGATCTTTGTCACCTGCTGGATCAGCGGCACCTTAAAGTGAAGGCCCGACGCCTCCTGGACCGACGGCTTTCCGAAGGTGGTGACCACAGCCATCTCTTCCTCTGAAAGAGTGTAGTAGCTGTCGAAGGCCAGAACGGCCGCCACCAGCACAGCCGCAGCGATCCCCACTCCTTTTCCGAGATTCCTGGGAACGCCCCCTCCTTTTTTTGCCTTTGCCTTTTTCTTTTTCGGCATATCCTCGGTCTGTTCATAGACCACGTTGTCCGCCTCGTTCTGCTTTTTTTTCTTCATACCCTTCATGACCTCGTCCAGCTGCCCGCTTTTTTTCAGGGACGCAGCCACAAAGATCAGAATGACCACAAGAGAGATAATAAAATCCATAAACTGTAACTCCTCCTTTGTTTTATGGGGTCTTGCCCTGTTCCAGCGCTTCCTTCCGGTCCAGATCCAGCTGGAGCTCCTCCAGGTAATGGACCAGCATATCCCGGCAGCTGCGGATCTTCCAGGCCTTTGCTGCCGCTTCCTCATACGTAAAGCTTTTTCTTCCCCCGTCCTCCATCCGTTTCCAGAACCCGGCGATCACGTCGAATGGGACATAATAGATCTCGCCCTGGGATGTAAAGGAAAGGATGATAAAAGCCACTCCCCCCTGCTTTTCAAATTCCCGCATGAAAGCGATCTGGTGGGGGTGGATGTTCTGCAGAGGAAAGGTACGGACCGCACATTCCTTTGCATCGAAGCACACCGGGATCCCCTGGACAGCGCCAATGTAATCCACAGTGCTCTTCATATCGAAATAGGCCAGTGTGATATGGCGGCTGGCCTTATCGATCTCGATGGGCGTGATGGGCGTGGGGATCTTCTGGATCAGCGCCAGTCCCTTTTCCCGGTAGCTCTCGTTGGTACGGTTGATGAGCTCCTCCAGGGTGGATCCCCTTAATCCTCTGGTCTTCCAGGTTCCCATATCACCGCGCTCCTCTCGGATTCCCGTTTAAGAGAAGCCCCTCGCCCTCTGCGGCCCGCAGGAACGCTTCCGGAAGCGGCGCTTCAAATGCCTTCCCGGAAAGGTGGGCAAACCGTCCCGTAAGGGCTGGGAACTCCAGCCGGTACGAGTGGAGGAGCTGGCCCTTCAGCCGGTATTTCCGCTCCAGCTCCAGGGTGCCTCCGCCTCCGTACTTCCCATCTCCCAGGATCGGATGGCCCATGGATGATAAATGGGCCCGGATCTGGTGGGAGCGTCCCGTAAGCAGGGTCACCTTAAGGAGCGTGAGCCGTTCCGTAACGGCCAGAGGCTCATACCGGGTCACGATCCGCTTTGCCTCCCCTTCCGGGTCGGCCCTGGAAAGGATCTTCACCTGGTTGGTACGCGGATCCTTTAAAAGCCAGCCGTCAACGGTCCTGGCCTCCCGGACCGGTCCGTAAACGATGCACTTGTAATATTTGTGGACCGTCCGGTCCCTGAACACCTCCGAAAGCATCTGTGAGCCCGCCAGGGATTTCCCCGCTGCCACGATTCCGCTGGTATTCCGGTCCAGCCGGTTGCACACCGAGGGCTTAAAGCTCCGCAGGGATCCTTCTGTAACACTGCCGTTCTCCATCAGATAGTCAGTCAGATATTCCACCAGGGAAAGATCTGTGTCCTTGGCCTTCTGGGACAGCATGCCTGCGGACTTGTTGATCAGAAGGATATCCTCGTCCTCATAGAGGATGGAAAGCTGTACCTTCTTTTCCTTCTGTATCTTCTGTACCTTTATTTCCGAAAATTTTTCAATAGTCTCGTCTGCCAGAAACAGCTTTACCGTATCGCCCTCTGCCAGCATTTCCCCGCCCTCGCACTTTTTTCCGTTTAAGGTGATATTCTTCTTGCGCATCATCTTATAAAAAAAGCTTTTGGGGGCCAGCTTCATATACTTGGCCAGGAATTTATCCAGCCGCTGTCCGGCCTCGTTGGTTCCAATGGTGATCTCCTGCATGGTATCCTTTCTCTTACATGGAAAGGCTCTTTAAAAGCTTTTCCACATGAGGCGCGCTTCCGTCGTCCTCATCCTCAGTGACATTTTTTAAGGTAGAAAGCCGGGTGAGGAAATTTTTCTTTTCCGTCATGATCCTGGCGTTTCCGTCTAACTTCCATCCGGTCAGCATCTCGTTTAAAAACTTTTCCGCCGCCTTGGTGTCAATGCCCTTCTTCGGGCAGTAAAGGTATACACCGGTGGGATGGATCACAGCCACGTCCACCGGCATGATAAAATCCCGGGAGGTGATGATCAGATCATACAGCACAGGGAACTTTTCCTCGTAAGGGCGGCAGGCGTCATAAAGCTCTCTGGGAGCAGTCCGGATCTTCCAGGAGGCCACCAGGGGCGACGCCAGGTTCGCCATGGGAAGCACCGTTAAAATGGCACTGATGGTCACCAGGTTTTTTAAGGATTTCCAGGTAATGAAATACCGGGAGACCAGAAGGGCCGCGATCACTAAGAGAAACAGAGAGACCAGAAGGATCTGCCTTTTTTTATGGGCGTCCCGGTATCCGTACATTCCTTTTTTTATTTTTTTATCCAACGTATCCATCTCCTCTTATTTCCATGTGAGAAATTTCATTAAAAGGCTGTGGGGGCAGATGCGGCACAGCACATAAAACGCCTTCATGGAAAGTCCCGGCACGGACACCGGTTTTCCCTTCAGGCAGTCGGAAAACGCCCGGTCCACCACATAGTTCGTCCTGGCCATGAACAGCCGCTTAAAGGGATCCATGGGCTTTCCGTTTAAGGCCTTCCCAAAAAACTCCGTATCCACAGGGCCGGGGCACACGGCGGTGACAAAGATCCTTCTCCGCCTCAGCTCCTCTCCCAGCGCCCGGCTGTAACTTAAGACATAAGCCTTGGTGGCCGCATAGACGGCGAATCCCGGCTGGGGCATAAAGGCCGCGGCCGAAGCAAACTGGAGGATCCGGCTGTTGTCCGAAATATAAGGAAGGACCAGCTCCGTCACAGCCGTCAGGCCCTCGCAGTTTAACCGCACCATGGAGGCGGCTTCTTCCTCTGGGAAGCTTCCCACAGGCCCTGTGATCCCAAAGCCCGCGGCATTTACCAGAAATTTCACCTCCGGCTTTTTTTCAGCCAGGGCTGCGGCCAGGACCTCCAGGTCCTCCTTTTTTGTCAGATCCAGGGGAAACTTCCGTAGCTTCACCGGGACCTTCCCGTCCAGTGTGTCCAGCCGCTCCTTTCTTCTACCAATGACCCAGATCTCCTGGAAGCCTCCGTACCGGTCTGCCAGACGGAACACCATTTCCCTCCCCATTCCAGAGGAAGCCCCCGTGACAATGGCGATCTTCATCGCTCTCCCTTCTTTCCTTTTCCAGATTTATGGATATTGCGGATGGTTTTCTTTTTCCCGGAAGCCCGGCTGCCCGTTCCCTCCATCCGTTTTCCTCCGCCCTCTCCGGCGATTCTTCGTTCTCCGGCGGCATTTCGTCCTCCGGCCTTTCTTCCTTCACCGGAGGCCCGTCGCTCCCTGTCATCCCTGCTGTCCGGAGACGTCCGTTCTCCTCCCCGGGGCCGTATGAGGCACCTTCTGTCATAGCCGATCAGATCTTCTCTCCCGGCCTTTATGAGGGCCTCCCGGACCAGCTCGTAATTTTTCGGGTTCCGGTACTGGATCAGCGCCCTCTGCATGGCCTTTTCGTGGGGATTCACCGGAACGTACACCTCCTCCATGGTCCTGGGATCCAGGCCTGTGTAATACATACAGGTGGAGATGGTAGACGGCGTGGGATAGAAATCCTGGACCTGCTCCGGCATATAGCCCAGATCCCTGAGGTGCTCTGCCAGCTCCACCGCTTCCTTTAAGGTGGAGCCAGGATGGGAGGACATGAGATAGGGCACCAGATACTGCTTAAGCCCCAGCTTTTCATTCATGGCCGCATATTCTTTGGCAAACTGCCTGTATACAGCATTTTCCGGCTTTCCCATGCGCTTAAGGACCGGGTCCGCCACGTGCTCCGGAGCCACCTTCAGCTGGCCGCTGACGTGGTACATGCAGAGTTCTCTTAAGAAATCCTTCTTTTTATCCGCCAGGACGTAATCGAAGCGGATGCCGGAGCGGATGAACACCTTTTTTACCTTGGGAAGGGCTCTCAGCTTTCTAAGAAGCGCGATGTAGTCTCCATGGTCTGCCACCAGATTTTTACAGGGCTTCGGGAACAGGCACTGCTTTCCGGGGCAGGCTCCCTTTGTCATCTGCTTTTCGCAGGCCGGGAACCGGAAATTGGCCGTGGGGCCTCCCACATCGTGGATATAGCCCTTGAAATCCGGCTCCTCCGTCAAAAGCCTTGCCTCCTCCAGAATGGATTCATGGCTCCTGACCTGGACGATCCGCCCCTGGTGGAAGGTCAGGGCGCAGAAGCTGCAGCCGCCAAAGCAGCCCCGGTTACTGATGAGGCTGAACTTCACCTCACTGATGGCCGGAACGCCTCCCAGGGCCTCATAGGACGGATGGGGCGCCCGCATATAGGGAAGGGCGTACACGTCGTCCATTTCCAGAGTGGAAAGGGGCTTTGCCGGAGGATTCTGGACCACATAGAGATGGTCCGTATACGGCTCGCAGAGACGTTTTCCAGAAAACGCATCGGTGTTCTGGTACTGGGTAAAAAAGCTCTCCACATAGGTGCGCTTATTTTCCTTCACCTGGTCGTAGGACGGCAGCCAGACTGCATCATAAACGGCCTCCCGCCGGTCGGTCTTATAGACGGTGCCGTCGATAAAGGTAATATCCTTAATATCGATCCCCGAAGCCAGGGCGTCTGCGATCTCCACGATGGACCGTTCCCCCATACCGTAGGAAATAAGATCCGCCTGGGAATCCACCAGGATGGAATGCTTCACCTTTCCGGACCAGTAATCGTAGTGGGCCAGGCGGCGCAGGCTGGCCTCGATCCCTCCGATGATAATGGGAGCCTTTTTATAGACTGACCGGATCAGATTGCAGTAGACCACCGTGGCGTAATCGGGCCGTTTTCCCATGACGCCGCCGGGCGTATAGGAATCCTTTTCCCTTCTTCTTTTGGACACAGAATAGTGGTTCACCATGGAATCCATGTTTCCGGCCGTCACCAGGAAGCCCAGCCTTGGCTCTCCCAGGACTGTTATGCTGTCCTTATTTTTCCAGTTCGGCTGGGAAATGATCCCCACCCGGTAGCCATGGGCTTCCAGGAGCCGGCTTATGATGGCGTGGCCGAAGGACGGGTGATCCACATAGGCGTCGCCGCATACGTAAACGAAATCGCACTGGTCCCAGCCCCGTTTTTCCATATCCTCCCTGGACATCGGAAGAAAATCGTGCATCATTGTTTCTCCTTTATAATAATTCCGAATAATCACAAATGTATCCGTCGGCCAGGGCCTTCTTTTCCCCGGAAAGCTCCCGGGAAAAATCATCCTCCACGGCTAACACCGTCATCCCGGCCCGTTTTCCCGCCAGGATCCCCGCCGGAACATCCTCAAAGACCAGACAGTCCTCCGGAGCCACCTGGAGGCGTCTCGCCACCTCCAGATAAATATCCGGCTCCGGCTTTCCCTTTTCCACCTCGCAGGCGGTGGCCACCTCCTGGAAATACTCTCCGATCTGCAGAGCCTCGATGACTGCGTCCACAATGGGCCGTCCATTGCTGGTGGCGATGCCTGTGGCGATCCCCTGGTCCTTACAGTAACGGAGGAACTCCAGGGCGCCGGGCTTTAATGGGACCTGGGTCCGGTATTTGTCCATGGCCATCTGGCTCCAGCACTCCTTGATCTCCTCCAGGGTCATGGGAAGGGAAAACCGCTCCTTAAAATAAGCGGCCGTCTCTGAAAAGCTCATGCCCTCCACAGCCCGCTCCAGATCCCCGGGGCAGTCATAGCCAAAGCGGCCCAGGAATTCCACGTCGATCTGGGGCCACATCCACATGGAATCCACCAGGGTCCCGTCCAGATCAAAAAGGACGGCTTTTTTATTTTTCAGAAAATCTTTTATCATAGCTGTTCCAACCACTCCCGTTCTGTATCCGTAAGGGGACGGTATTCCCCTGGCTTTAAATCCTCATCCAGGACCAGCGGCCCCATGGACAGGCGCTTTAAAAAAAGCACCGGGCAGCCGACGGCCTCCATCATCCGCTTTACCTGATGGAATTTCCCTTCCCGGATCCGCAGGCGGATCTCGGACTCGTCCTGTACGCGGTCGTAGGACAGGACCGTCAGCTCTGCCGGAAGGCATAAAAGCCCGTCGGGAAGATGGATCCCCCTGGCAAACTCCTCCGCGGCCCCTTCTCTCACCGTTCCGCGGCAGCGGGCATAATATACCTTGTCCACATGCTTTTTGGGCGACAGGAGCCGGTGGGCCAGATCTCCGTCATTGGTGATGAGGAGAAGGCCCTCTGTATCCAGGTCCAGCCGTCCCACCGGAAACAGGTCCTTCCTTTTTTTATCCGCGATCAGATCCAGGACCGTGGGATATTTTTTATCCTCTGTGGCGGAGACCACGCCCTGGGGCTTGTTGAGCATATAATACTCCATAACAGCGTAGGCGACCTCCTCGCCGTCTAAGGTCACCGTATCCCCAGGGATCCTTACCTTTATATCCGCTTTTTTTATGATTTCTCCATTGACCCGGACCCGGCCCTTTCTTACGGCCTCCTTAAGGGCGCTCCGGGTGCCCTTTCCCATGTCGGCCAGGAATTTATCCAGACGCAGCTCCTTATCCATGCGCTTCCCCCTGTTCCATGCTCATATCCAGGATATCAGAGGACGGATATTTTCCGCCCCCAATGCCTTATTCCATACTATATCAAAATCCAGGGAAAAGTACAACCGTTTCCTCCTGCCAGGTCAGTAGGAAGCCCGGGTACGATACTTCTCCAGGTATCTTAAGATCCAGTATGGATTCACAGAAAGCTCGTCATGATGCTCCGTCCGGATATAGATCCCCAGGTGGAGGTGGACTGGGAACTGGCCGGTGGTCCCAGGCTCTCCGTAGCCGGAATCCCCCATATAGCCCAGAAGCTCTCCGGCATGGACTGTGTCCCCCGGCCTCCACTCCCGGCCGTCCAGGGTCTTTCCATAGGAGTCCAGGTGGGCGTAGTACAGATATGCGCCAGCCGGAGCCCGGATCCCGATGCGCCAGCCGCCCTTTTTCAGCCATCCGGCCTGCTCCACCACTCCGTCCGTCATGGACACCACCGGATAGAGCCCCGCCTCCGGAGCCCCAGCCATGAGATCGCACCCCTCATGGGTCCTGGGTCCGTCAAAGGACCGTTCCTCCATCCAGCCGTTTTCATAGACCACATCCCTGATGTCCCCTCCGGCACTTTCCGGGACGGGAAAGCAGGAAAGATCTGCAAACACCATGCGGTACGCGTCGGAAAGCCGCTCAAATTCCTTCTGACGCCGGACCGGGAAAAAAAGAGGCTCCCCGGAGAGCTTCTTTCCCGTCAGATCAAAATTTTCCGTGAGCATAGCCATGGCAAGCTCCTCATAATCCAGGAAGGGCCGTCCCGCCGCGTCCCTTCCCAGGCGCATGGCCCGGAAGTCCCCGCTTTCCCAGACATAGGGAGCCATGGTATCCAGAGCCTTTACATGCTCCAGCTGAAAGATCAGCATAGAATCATACAGAATGAGCAGCGCCAGGACCAGAAGTTTCATATGGGGAAGCCCCTTTTCATAAGCTGTATCAACAAAAGGTATTCGGGTGCTTATGAAAAAATCCGTCGGTCTTGCCATACTCATGGTGTTTCTTCTGCTTTATCCCCGCTTTGCGGCCGAGGGGGCCAGGTACGGCCTTCTTTTATGGTATACGTCTGTGGTCCCGTCCCTGTTCCCCTTTATGGTGCTCTCCAGCCTCATCGTATCCTCCGGCGGCGTCTCTCTGCTGATGAAGCCCGTCCGGGCTTTCTTAGGTCCCTGGCTTCCACTTTCAGAAAACGGCTGCTACACCCTCATTTCCGGTCTCCTCTGCGGCTGCCCCATGGGGGCAAAGACCTGCGGGGATTTTGTCCGGGAGGGGAAGCTTTCCGTCCAGGAGGGCCGCTTCCTCATGACCATATGCAATCATCCAAGCCCCATGTTCCTGCTGGGCTTTGTCTGCCCGCTTTTTGAGGCCGGAATGCATCCCTCCCGCCTTCTTCTTTCCATTTATCTGCCGCTCCTTCCTCTGGCTGCCCTGGCAAAGAGGATCTATTTTCCTGTCCTGCCTGCTCCTGCGTCCAGCGGCTCCCGGCAACAGATCCAGACAGCTCCGCCCCTGGATACGGCGATCCTGGCCGCAGCAGAGATCCTCTGCCGCATCGGCGGCTACCTGATGCTGTTTTCCATCGTGATCGTATTTTTACGCCGCGCATTGTGGCTCCCCGCCTCTCTCCGGATCTTCCTTATGGGCGCCATGGAGATGACCACCGGAGTCCGGGAAGTGTCCGCCTCCCTTCCCTTCCCGGACTCCGGAACCGCCGCCGCTGCCATCCTGGCTTTCGGCGGCATATGCGGCATTTTCCAGACCCGGGCCGTGACTGCCTCCGGATGGCCAGAGGAAAAAAAGAGACGTACAGACGATGGCGGCAGCAGCCCAAAGGATCGAGGGGGCCGTACAGAAGATAAAAAAATTGCCGGATTATCCATCCGGCAATATATTCTCTGGAAGCTTCTTCACAGCGCCCTGGCCGCCGTCATCTTCCGGCTCCTGGGCGTACTGGGCTGATCCTTCCGGAAGTCTAGGCCTCCGGTGCAGACGGCTCCTCTTCTTTTTCTGTGATGATCCCGCCGGACAGCTCCTTCCGGTTGGAGGAAACGATGTCGTAGCTGGACCTCATGGAGCTCATAAAGGCGTCAAACCGGCCCTGGGCTCCTTCCATGGAATGATTGATGATATTCTGAAGGCTCTTTAACATATCGTCCGTATACTGGATGGAGCCCTGTCGGATATTGTTGGCGTCGTTGACGGCGCTGTCGATGATGGCCTGGGCCTGGGCCTGGGCCTGCTCGATCACCTCATTGGCATGGGCGTACGCCTTCTGCATGATCTCATGCTCGTTGACCAGCTCATTGGTCTGGGCTGTGGCTTCCGCCAGAAGGGCATCTGCCCGGGTGTGGGCGTCGGAAAGGATCGCCTCCTGGTTGCTGATGATCTTCTGGTACTGCTTGATCTCATCGGGGATCCTGAGACGCAGCTCCACCAGGAGCTCGTCCAGCTCCTCCTTATTTACGATGATCTTGGTGGTGGACAGCGGCTGGAACTTGCAGCTGTCAATATATTCTTCAATTTCTCCGATTAACTGTTCGATTCTGCTCATATTGCTTCCTTATTCCTTTCCCCTGATCTTATTCTGAAATTTCTTATGTACCTCTTCTGCCACCCTGGCTGTCACAAAATTGGAAATATCACCGCCGTAAGCCGCCACCTCCTTGACAGAGCTGGAGCTCAGATACGCATATTTTAAATTGGTGGTCAGAAATACGGTATCGATATCCGGAGCGATCACCCGGTTCAGCTGGGCGATCTGCAGCTCGTATTCAAAATCAGTGATCGCACGAAGCCCCCGGACCAGGGCGTTGGCCCCGCATTCCCTGGCAAACTCCACCGTAAGGCCGCCGAAGGCCTTCACCTCCACGTTGGGAATGTCCTTTGTCGCTTCTTCTAACATCTTAACACGTTCTTCCACGGAAAACAATGGAGTTTTCGCACTGTTATGCAAAACTGCGATCACCAGGTGGTCGAACAGCTGGGACGCCCGGCGGATCACATCCAGATGTCCCAGAGTCACCGGGTCAAAGCTTCCCGGATAAATGGCTTTTTTCATCTCAATTTTCCCTCTTTTTAAAAAATACATGTTTGTTTGTCTTATATTCCTTGGTACGGCTGATCTCATAGCCCAGGGACTCTGCCCAGGAAAAATCTGTATCCAGGGAAGCCTCCGCAATAAGGACCGTGTCACCGTCAGCCAGAGGCGAATCCTGTAAGGCCTCCAGTACCTGGCGTTCCAGATCACAGCCATAGGGCGGATCCATAAATATAAAATCAAAGGCACCATGGTCCCGGCCAAGACGGGAAAGTCCCTCCAGCACGCCGCAGTTTAACACCTTTGCCCCGGATTCCAGCTTTGTGGTCTTCAGATTGTCCCGGATACAGGATACCTGGCGGATCCCATTGTCGATGAATACAGCCTCCGATGCCCCGCGGCTTAAAGCCTCGATGCCGATGGCCCCGCTTCCGGCAAACAGATCCAGAAAGGAACGGCCATAAAGGTCGTTCTGGATCATATTAAATAAGGTTTCCTTTATACGGTCTGTGGTGGGCCGGGTGTCCATTCCCTCCACAGTCTTCAAAAGCAGCCGTCTGGCGCTGCCTGCGATCACTCTCATATGCCACCTCTCGATGCGGTCGTTTCTTTTCCGGACCAGAGACCGGAACGCTCATGCTGCCGCATCCCCTTCTGTTTCCAGTATCTTCACAATTATAATCGCAATGAAGGCGATATACAAGCAGTTTTTCCGCAGAATCTGTGAAACCTGCAAAATCCCGCTTTAAAGCCTGCTAATAAAAAGTCAAGTGTTTTTTGAAGAAAATTTCAAAAATCCGATTTGATATTTTAGGGTACAACTTTTA
>NZ_JAOQJF010000015.1:0-73352 GCF_025567195.1 Alitiscatomonas aceti
AGTCATGAACCACCAGTTCAACTGGTGGTTTGATTATGCCCCTATAAGGGGCCTATGCCTGCAACGCCTGAAAGGCGGATGCCTCAAGCACTTATACCGGCTGGCCTCTAAAAGAGGCTATCTTCTAGTATCTTCTCTTTTCGATTCTTCTTTTTGTTGCTGAATGTATTCCTTTACCGCATCTTCTGTGATATTGCCTACTGTTGCGACATAATATCCTCTGGCCCAAAAAGCTTTTGACCATCCATTTACACTTTCCGGATATTTATCGTGTATCATTAATGCACTTTTTCCTTTTATGTACCCTACCACATCTGACACTTTTTCGCTTGGTGGAATGCTTAAACACAAATGTACATGATCTGCGCATACTGCACCTTCTACTATTTCTATGTTCCGGTAATCGCACAGTTTTTTTATTATTTCTCTTACATCTGCTTTTAATCTTCCATACATAATTCGTTTTCTATACTTTGGTATAAACACTATATGATACTGGCATTTATACCTTGTATGTGATAAACTACTACTGTCCACGTTGGACCGCCTCCTATTCTCTTTAGTATTGGCTTGAGACACCTTTACTATTGTATCATAGGAGGCTTTATTACACATTCTACAACGTCACTACTACACTATTCGCCCCAGCATAGCTGGGGGATTAGCTCTTTCATTTAAATCCCAAAAAATGTAACATGAACAACAAACGACTCAGAATCATACGAATATCGCAATTCCCCATAATATTTTTCTACTGTCTCCCGGACATTTTTCAGTCCTATGCCATGCAGGCCCACATTCTCTTTGGTTGAGCGCAGGAATTTCCCTTTTCTGTCCGGGACATGTCCAATCGAATTTTGGATTTTAAAGAGCAGCAGATCGCCAATTTTACGGATCGTGACGTGGATCCATCTCTTCGGTCCCTTATGCTCCCGGGCCGCTTCGATGGCGTTATCCAGCAAATTGGCTAAAATAATACATATATCTTCATTTCGGATCTTATTTGTATAAACGGCATCAGCATTAATAATGAAATCTATTCCCTTCTCTTCCGCCTCTTTTTTCTTATAATCAAGAATGAAATCGATCACCAGATTTCCAGTCCAGATAGAAGAGGAGCTTTCGCAGACCGGAGCGCCTATACTTAATAAATAATTTTCCGCTTCCTTAATTTTGTTATTCTGAAGAAGGTTCTGTAATACAAGCATATGGTTTTTGAAATCATGCCGCAGACTTTGTATCATTTTATTATTCTCAATCAAATCCTCATACTGTTTTTGTATCATGCGGTTACTGCTCAATACAATCCTTTTTTTCTCCTGTTCCAGCTTGTACCTTTCGTATATTCCAACACAAAAAACTGCCATAAGAAGCAGCGCCAGCAAAAAGATCCAGTTCAGCGTGATCGCCGGATTAATCGACACGATCGTCAGACGGATAAGATATAAGCATCCCATAGTTCCAAGAATCGTTACAATAACAAACTGCTCTGCGGCAAACGGAATAGCCGCCAGGACTTTTCTTATTATGTGTGTACATAGAACCAGCAGCGATTTTGAAATTACGATAAAGATGCTTCTCTCCACGGAAAATGCGGAGAGTATTTTTAAAGCGGCAAATTCATCGCCAATGACAATTCCCACAGCAGAAATGCAGAAAAAATCTATTACACTCAAATACAGATAATAAAACCCTATCATAGGAACTGTTCTGAGTATAGAAATGTGATAAAATATTTTCAATGCCATTGCAGCGAAACATACACAAAAAAGAATTGTGTAAAAAGACGCCAGTATATAACTGTTAGCTATAAGTATACATATACTCATAATTACAGCTGATCCTATCTCTATTTTATTGGTCTTACATCCTTTTACATGGATCATTTGCCCAAGAAAATAAAAACAGCATAAGCTTTCTATAAGAGTCGCTCCAGCTTCTATTATCCAAAAGACAATATTCAAATTCTTTCTCCCCAGAATAAACTCACTTTTTTCTTAACCTTTGCTGAGTTCAAGACACTCATGGTCAGGCTCTTCCCGCATGACAGGTAAACCCGCTCATTCTCTATACGTTTGATCTTTAACATATTAATAATGTAACATCTGTCTATATAAATAAACTCCTCCCCATCTAATTCCTCATATACATTATTTAATGTTTTTCTGACTGGTATTTCCTCTGCACGTTCCGTTACGATCATGGTATTCTTCTGCTTTTTATAAATATAGCAGATATCGTTGTAGTCTATCTTTTCAAAGCGTCTGCTGTTGCTGATTATGTAAAACTTTCCCTCCTGCATCTGAAGCCGCTGAAATGCATCCCTTAATGCATTCTCCAGCCTCGCATTCAGACAATTTTTAGGAATGTAACGAAACACATCCAATATATATCCGTCAATTGCAAACTCCATATGGACTGTCACCAGGATAATCAAGGTCTGAGGCAATGTCTCCTTGATCCGCTTTGCGATATCCATGCCATTATATCCGGGCATTTCAATATCTAAAATATACAGATCGTAGTATTTCCGACTTTCAACCGTATCCAGCATGCCTCCGCTCTCGCTGAAAGTATCAATTTTAACCAATATATGATTTCTGGTACAATAATCTTTTACAAATCGTTCTAATCCGGACATAAACTCTATATCGTCATCACAAATTGCTATCTTATACATCATATCCCCCTTACTATCACATCATTTCCCTGTCCGATTCATCTACTCTCATTGAATATATTTTAGCATACCTTTATTACCTCTGTAAATCCAAACGGATACACCCCAGACATTATCCTGTGCAAACTTTTCATTTCCCGGCACATACATTCTTCTCCCAGTTGACATTCTCCAGAATCCGTGTAATATATTGAGTGGCGCTGCCGGAGACGGCCGCGCAGACCTTTTTCCCGGCGCGCTGCGTCCGTAGCGTATCATAACAGAATTTACGGAGGAATAGAAAATGGCCCTGGAAAATGATCTCGGTCGTGACGATATAAAAAGGCTTGTGTGGCGCATTGCCATTCCCAGTATGCTGGCCCAGTTCGTCAGCGTCCTTTACAGCATTGTGGACCGTATGTATATAGGAAACATCCCCGACGTGGGAAGCGTCGCTTTGGCGGGAGCCGGTGTCTGCGGCCCTGTGGTGACCATGGTGGGCAGCGTTGCCTTCTGGGTAGGCATCGGCGGATCCCCCCTGATGAGCATGAAGATGGGCCAGGGAGATATGAAGACCGCCAAAAAGATCCTGGCCAACAGCTTTCTTTTGCTGGCGGTGGCGTCTGTCCTTCTCGTGGCCCTCATTTATCCCTTCCGCGAGCCCATGCTGCGGTATTTCGGCGCCAGCGACACCACCTATCCCTACGCCAACACCTACTTCAGCATCTATCTGACGGGTACCTTCTTCGCCCTTATGGCCACGGGAATGAACCAGTTCATCATCTCCCAGGGCTTTGCAAAGACCGGCATGTATTCGGTGATCATCGGCGCCGTTTTAAATATCGTCCTGGATCCCGTGTTCATCTTTGCCTTACACATGGGTGTGGCCGGAGCGGCTGTGGCCACGGTCCTCTCCCAGATGGCCAGCTGTGCCTTTGTCCTGTCCTTCCTCTTCGGAAAAAAGGTTCCTGTGAAGATCAGCTTCGGCGGCTATGACCGGAAACTAATCCAGAGGATCCTGCTGGTGGGCTTTACGCCCTTTATCATCATCGCCGTGGACAATGTGATGATCATTTCCATGAACTCGGTGCTCCAGACCTACGGAGGTCCCGGTGAGGGCGATATGCTGATCACCTGTGCCACCATCGTCCAGAGCTTTATGCTGGTGATCACCATGCCTCTGGGCGGCATCACCGGAGGCACCCAGACCATCCTGGCCTTCAACTACGGAGCCGGACAGCCAGACCGGGTGAAAAAGGCCCAGCGCTTCATCTTCCTTTTAAGCGCCGGATACACCACGATCCTGTTTATCCTGGCCCAGACTGCGGGACACCTCTTCGTGCGTCTGTTCACCTCGGACCCGGCCCTGATCGCCGAGGCTGCAAAGACCATAAAGATCTACACCCTGGCAGTAATTCCCTTAAGCATCCAGTATGTGATCGTAGACGGCTTCACTGGCCTTGGAAAGGTCCAGCTTTCCCTGCCTCTGTCCTTTTTCCGGAAGCTGGTCTACTTCCTTCCGCTCTTTCTGCTGCCCCGGTTCTTCGGAGCCAGAGCCACCTTTTACGCGGAGCCCATTTCCGACATCATCGCCCCTGTGGTATCCATCTTCATATACGCCGTGGCCATGAAGCGGATCTTAAAAAAGCCAGTGATCCCCAACTTCTAAGGACCGCCGGATGGGTGCCTGCACTCCCGGGCCACATCCGGGAGATGCCCGCAGGCCAGGCATCCCTGGTCATACTGACGCAGCTCCCGGCTCCATATATACAAAAAAACACTGCCATTCCCCCTTTCCGGGAGTTTTGGCAGTGTTTTTTATTGCAGCTCTTTTTATTAGTCGTCGTCCTCCTGGCTCTCGGTGACTGTGAAAGTGAATCTCTTTCTCGCCATCTCGTCGCTTGCCAGATATTCATCGTAGGTGGTGATCTTATCCACTAGCTGGCCGTTGATGATCTCCATGATCCGGTTGGCCGTGGTCTCTACTACCTGGTGGTCACGGGAGGAGAAGATCATAACGCCCGGGAATTTCTTCATTCCGTTGTTGAGAGCCGTGATGGACTCCATATCCAGATGGTCCGTGGGCTCGTCAAACATCAGCACGTTGGCCCCGGAGATCATCATTTTGGACAGCATGCAGCGCACCCGCTCGCCTCCGGAGAGGACCTTTACCTTCTTGACGCCGTCCTCGCCGGCAAACAGCATTCTTCCCAGGAAGCCGCGGACATAGGTCACGTCCTTTTCCGGGGAATACTGGGTCAGCCAGTCCACGATGGTATCGTCGTTGTCAAACTCCGCACTGTTATCCTTGGGGAAGTAGGCCTGGGTCGTGGTAAGTCCCCATTTATAGCTTCCGGAATCCGGCTCCATCTCACCGGAAAGGATCTTGAACAGCGTGGTCTTTGCAAGCTCGTTGGGGCCTACCAGAGCCACCTTATCCTCGCGGCCCAGGGTAAAGGAAATATTGTCCAGGACCTTTACGCCGTCGATGGTCTTTGTAAGGCCTTCCACCGCAAGGACCTCGTTTCCGATCTCACGGAAGGGACGGAAGTCGATGTACGGGTATTTTCTGCTGGAGGGCTTGATCTCGTCCAGCTCGATCTTTTCCAGAGCGCGCTTTCTGGAGGTCGCCTGCTTGGATTTGGAGGCGTTGGCGGAGAAACGCTGGATGAACTCCTGCAGCTCCTTGATCTTCTCCTCTTTCTTCCGGTTGGCTTCCTTCATCTGCCGGATCATCAGCTGGCTGGACTCATACCAGAAATCATAGTTTCCGGCGTAAAGCTGGATCTTTCCATAGTCAATGTCTGCGATCTGGGTGCAGACCTTATTTAAGAAATACCGGTCATGGGATACGACGATCACCGTATTCTCAAAGTTGATCAGGAACTCCTCCAGCCATGCGATGGCGTCCAGGTCCAGATGGTTGGTGGGCTCGTCCAGCAGCAGGATATCAGGATTTCCAAATAATGCCTGGGCCAGGAGCACCTTCACCTTTAAAGCACCGGTGAGCTCGCCCATCTGCTTATAGTGGAATTCCGTATCCACGCCCAGACCGTTTAACAGGTTCTCGGCGTCGGACTCTGCCTCCCAGCCGTTCATGGAGGCAAACTCTCCCTCCAGCTCGGCGGCCTTGATGCCGTCCTCGTCGGTGAAGTCCTCCTTCATATAAATAGCGTCCTTTTCCTTCATGATATCATAAAGACGCTGGTTTCCCATGATGACCGTATCCAGTACAGGAAACTGGTCGTATTTAAAGTGGTCCTGCTGTAAGAAAGAAAGGCGCTGGCCCGGTGTGATCACGATATCGCCGCTGGTTGGCTCCAGATTCCCGGACAGAATCTTCAAAAATGTGGATTTTCCGGCACCGTTGGCACCGATCAGGCCATAACAGTTGCCTTCCGTGAATTTGATGTTTACATCTTCGAACAATGCTTTTTTACCGACGCGGAGCGTCACATTATTGGCACTAATCATTTTCTTTCAATCTCCTCAAATTTGTCCGCTGAAAAGAGGGGGCATCCCTGTCCCCTCTTTAAATGGTTACGCTCCTATTCTATTCGGAAATCCTTGATTTTGCAAGGTCTTTTGGAAATTTTATTTGAATATCGGGGGCAGGATGGAAAATCCGGGCTCCCTGGCAGATGGAAGCCGGGCTGCGGCTATGGGGATTACACTTCATTTGTTCTGCTTTGCAGCCATTCCATCCCTAATTAAAAAATGGAAAGGAGTTCTCTCCTCCACTAAACTTTAATGCTCCGCCTTTTCAATGGGCAGCGGGACACCCTCTTTAATGTTATCTCTTTTTCTAATTTCACAATACCTTAATATATGCCCAAAGTCAATAATTTTCGATTATTATCCAGGTCTTTGTGTTTAGAACTTATATTGTATTGCTATTTGCTATACAATATGGTATAATTCATACCAGAAAGGAGAGTGTGTATTATGGCAACAAAAAGTGCAAATGTAACGGCTCGTGTGCAGCCGGAAATTAAACGGCAGGCGGAGGCCGTTCTGGATAAACTTGGACTTCCTGTTTCCGTCTTGATCGACACCTTATACAGACAAATTATTATGACCGGCGGCGTTCCGTATTCATTAACCGTTCCTAGTCTGCCTGCAAGAGATAGTATGACAGATGAACAGTTTAATATAATGATGGAAAAGGGGTATCATCAGGCAAAGACAGGCGAAGGACTGTCTGTTGACGAAGCCTTCACTAAAATTCGCGAGGGTATTTAAGCATGCGGTACGAAGTCAAACTGACCACACAGGCAATCGAACAGATCCAGGAAATTGTGCAGTATATTTCCAAAATCCTGTTCGTACCGGAAACTGCGCAAAAATGGTTGGATTCTTTGCAGTGCGAAATCAGAAAGCTGGATTCCATGCCATCCCGCTATCCTCTTACAGCGGAAGAACCGTGGCGCACAAAAGGAATTCGCAAAATGCCCTTTAAGAATTTTCTTGTCTATTATCTGATCGATGAAGATAAGAATTCTGTGTGGGTTACGGCAGTGATTTATGGCCGCAGAAATCAGATTACGGCTCTGATGGATATGTCTCTCGGCGATAAAGAATAGACAGTATATACTCCATTCAAATTCTTTTTTAGGCTCCTGCACAATCTGTATCGTTTTTCCCAGAATTATCCCCGCCACAAAAAGCCCGGAGTGCAGCGGTATCTCCCGCTGTGCTCCAGGCTCTTGTTCTGTATCATTTTTTTAAATCAGCATCTTCCCGATCTTTTCCAGGGAATCTGCCTCATATTCCACATGAACCCCTTTTGTGTTTTCCTGCCTGTGGGGATTGAACCACAGAGTATCGATCCCGACGTTATTTCCGCCCTTGATATCCGAGGTCAGGGAATCTCCGATCACCAGCATGTTTTCCACATCCCGGCGGCCCATTTTCTTGAAGCAGTATTCAAAATACTCCGGCTGCGGCTTCTGGCTCGCGGCCTCCTCGGAAATAAAAATGTCCTTAAAATACCGGTCCAGGCCCGACTTGCCCAGACGGTGGTACTGGGTGGCCGCAACGCCGTTGGTTATGATATAAAGCTCATACTGGCCCTTTAAGCCCTCCAGGAGCTCCCTGGCGCCGTCAATGAGAAATGCGCCCTCGTTTAAGTATTCCCGGTACAGCCGGTCCGTGTCCATTCCGTCCACGGAGATCCCAAAGTCCCCGAAGAACTCCTCAAACCGCAGGCTTAAGACCTGGTCCCGGGTGATCTCGCCGCGCTCCAGGCGCTCCCAGTAGCTTTTATTGAGATGATGGTACTTTTCCTTATTCTCCGCTGTCACAGGAACACCGTAGTACTCCAGAAGGCCCTCAATGCCCATTTCCTCCGCCCGGTCAAAGTCCAGGAGCGTTCCGTCCACGTCAAACAGCAGCACGTCATATTTCTTCATATGGTTCCAGATCCCTTCCTAAGCCTGTGTCTTTTTGTCCTCATATACGATCCTGCCGCCGCAGATGGTATATTTTACGCGCCCGTAAAGTTCAGCTCCGATAAACGGCGTATTGTGGGATTTAGAGGCGATGTCGTCCTCTGTAACCGTCCACCTCTCATTTTCATCAAAGATCACCAGATCCGCGTCAGCGCCTTCGGCAACACTTCCCTTATCAAAGCGGTACAGCTTCGCCGGATTTAAGCTCATTTTTTCCATAAGCTGCACCATGGTCAGATGGCCGGGCTTTACCAGATTGGTCACAGCCAGGGCCAGGGCCGTTTCCAGGCCGATGATCCCGCTGGGAGCTTTCCATACAGGCTCCACTGCCTTTTCCTCCGCGCTGTGGGGTGCATGGTCTGTGGCGATCATATCAATGGAGCCGTCCCTGATCCCCTCGATAATTCCCAGTCTGTCCTTTTCCGTACGCAGCGGCGGGTTCATTTTCGCCATGGCTCCATGCTCCAGCACAGCGCTCTCGGTGAGAGTGAAATGATGGGGAGTCACCTCTGCCGTCACATCTGCTCCCAATTCCTTCGCCAGCTTCACCATGCGCACGGAATTTACAGAGCTGATATGCTGGATATTCACAGACGCGCCTGTATGGAGAGCCAGCATGCAGTCCCGGGCCACCAGTGCATCCTCTGCCAGGGCCGGAGAGCCCTGGATCCCCAGCGCCTTCGCAGCCTCACCCGCATGGATGCCGTTTTCTGAAATGAAGGCCGGGTCCTCCTCATGGAAGCTTAGGGGAACGTCCAGCTCCTTCGCCTTCAGCATGGCCTGGCGAACCAGCTTCTGATCCATCAGCGGGATCCCGTCATCGGTGAAGCCCACGGCACCCGCTGCCTTTAACGCGTCCATATCCGTCAGCCCCTGGCCCTTCATGCCCACGGAAACGCAAGCCGCCGGAAGCACATGGATCCCTGTCTTTTTTCCTTCCTCCAGCACATATCTTACAGTCTCTTCGCTGTCCACCGGAGGCTTCGTATTGGCCATGGTCACCACCGTGGTGAAGCCTCCCTTTTTGGCCGATGCCGCTCCGGTCCCGATATCCTCCTTATAGGTAAGGCCCGGATCGCGGAAATGGACGTGGACGTCGATGAGTCCCGGCCCCACCGTAAGGCCGCTGGCATCGATGACCGTTTCGTACTCTCCATTTTCCGGGTAATGGCCTATGGCCTTGATCTTTCCTCCGTCGATGACCATATCCATCACATCGTCGGTCCCCTTCGCCGGGTCAATGACTCTTCCGTTTTTGATCAGGATCATTTTTATTTCCTCCTTCTGTTTCCTGGCACGCCGCCGCTATTTTCTCACTGGCACGATCTCCAGCCAGTATTCGTCGGGATCTGTAATAAAATAGATCCCCATTTTTTCGTTTTCAAAGCAGATGCAGCCCATTTCCTGGTGCTTTGCATGGGCCGCTTCAAAATCGTCCACCGTAAATGCCAGATGGAATTCATTGTCTCCCAGGTCGTAGTGGTCCTTCTCCCAGTCTCTGAGCCATGTCAGCTCCAGAAGATGGCCAGTCTCCCCGTCTCCCAGGTATACGATGATAAAGCTCCCGTCCTCCGCTTCCTTTCTCCGCACCTCCCTAAGGCCCAGCGCTTCCTCATAAAAGCGCAGAGACCTGTCCAGATCCGTAACATTAAAATTGTTGTGGGCAAACTTAAACTTCAAATCCCATCCCTCCTGTGTATTTTTATTCATATTCTCAGATGGAAAATTCCTGACCCTGTCTGGATATTTCCACGATCCGTTCCCGATAGCCCCTGGAGCAGTCCAGAGCCTTAAGCCGTGCTCCCACATCAAACTCGCCCCAGAAATGCATGGGAAAGATCCAGTCTGTATCTACCATCTTCATGAAATCATCGATCCCCAGGTAAAAATATTCTCCCAGCCTGGGATCCAGCGGCAGGAACGCCGCATCCGCATGGCGGCCCTCCATCTTCCCAATCTCCTTCCGGTAATTCCTGGTCATGTTTTCATTCCACTGGGGATCCTCCCCATCCCAGTACCAGTGGTTCAGGTCTCCCGCATGGTAAAGGGTGTGGCCGTCCACCGTACACCAGAATGCCACGCCCTCATCGGTGGACCGGAAGGTTTCCGCCTTCAGTACGCCGTCCTCCCAGACCGTATCGGGCTTCAGGAACACAGCAGATGCCTTAAGCTCCTCCGGCACCCGCTTCCTCCAGATATCTGACGACAGGAGGAGGACCGTATCTCCATGCTCTGCCGCAATGTCAAATATCACTTTGGAAAAATGGTCTGGA
This sequence comes from Alitiscatomonas aceti, assembly GCF_025567195.1. Classification (NCBI taxonomy): domain Bacteria; kingdom Bacillati; phylum Bacillota; class Clostridia; order Lachnospirales; family Lachnospiraceae; genus Alitiscatomonas; species Alitiscatomonas aceti. The sequence goes on from NZ_JAOQJF010000015.1 coordinate 10,383, forward strand.
TGGCGGTGGCTGGCAAATATATAAAGCCTTTTCCCTTCCGGAAGCTTTGGCAGACTGCCTTTGAAATAGTCGAACAGCAGGCATGCGTGCTCCGTTTCCGCCAGGAATGCGCTGTGATGGATATAGGTGATCTTCATAGAACCTCCATTCAGGGAAGAGCCGGCTATAAGTCTTCCCATAACATCCCCTCGGAAACTGAAGTTCCTGGATTTCAGTACCCCTCCGGGAGGATTAAGCATCCGGGTCTTCGCAGAAAATGGGAAAACCAGATGCTTGATGATATAATGTCTCTCTTACTGCAGCCGTTCAGCCATGTATCTTATTGTACCATGACCTCCGCCCTTCTTGCAATTCCTGGGGAATTATTTTATAATCGGAAAAGCAGACGCCCGATGCTTCTTGTCCGCTGCCGGCAGGCAGGAAGATACATGTCTGCTGCATTTGGAAATAAAACCACCGATGGAGGAAGAAAAATTATGCTGACAGTTGGAATAAAAGGAAAAGAAGAAATTGTCGTAACAGATGCAAATTCCGCAAAGACCATGGGCAGCGGCACCCTGGATGTATTCGCTACCCCAGCTATGATCGCCCTGATGGAAAAGACCGCATGGAAAAGCGTGGCTCCTTATCTGGAGGAGGGCTGCGGCACTGTGGGCACGCTCCTGAATGTGACCCACGATGCCCCCACTCCCCTGGGCATGAAGGTGTGGTGCGAAAGCGAGCTGACGGAGATCGACGGCCGCAGACTGGTATTCTCCGTGGCCGCCTTCGACGAAACAGGAAAGATCGGCGGGGGCAGCCACGAACGCTTTATCGTACCCAATGAAAAATTCCAGGCCAAGGCCGATAAAAAGGCCCAGAAATAGGAATGGCTCCGGAGCTCTTAGATCCCCAGGGTCTCTCCCACTAAAATGACCCGGATCCGGCCCGTATACCGGGAACGCCTGGTGACCACGATATTGCAGCACATGCAGTCCGGGGACTGGCAGTCTGTACAGAAGCCAGCTGTCCCGCACGGAGTCTTTCTCCCTGTCTTATCTGCGATCACCGGGCACGTCTGGGTCTGGATCCGGTGGATCCCGTCCTCCACAGTCTTTACGATCTTATTGATCCCGGCCACGATGACCACATGCTTCGGCCCGTGAAGCAGGCTGGAGACCCGGTTGCTGGCTCCGTCAATGTTCACCAGCTCACCGTTTATGGTGATGGCATTGGTACCCATAAGAAAATAATCGGCTCCGGCTGCCTCCTGGAATATGGGGCTTCCCGGAGCTTTCCTCTCCTCTTCCGGGTACTCCAGGAGTCTTGCTCCCTTTTCCCTGAGAAGATCCAGGATCCCCAGCTCGTTTACGGTAGCAGAACCGCCCCAGGTCACCAGGTCTCCCGGGCCGACCATATCCGCCACTGCCCTGGCCGCCTCTTCCCCAGTTTCACAGTAGATCCCTTCCATATTTCTCTTTTTTAAGCCTTCGATCACATGCTCTGCCATTTTTCTGTATACATCTTCGCGCATAAATATAACCCCTTTCCCAATTTTTTGTAGTGGTATTTTTCAGTCTGAATATTTATAATTATACAATAGAATCTTATAAAAAGAAAGCTTCCCCAGGAAGTCTGCCTGTGGTAAAATAATACCAGACGCAAAAGGTCAGACATCTGCCGTCTGCAGAGCCCCTATGCCCCCGAAGTATTTCATGATCATAAAACCGCATCCAAGGAGGATCCATGATCCAGAAGACCCTTACCAGCTTTGACCTGAAACAGATCGCCGATTCCGGCCAGTGCTTCCGTATGCTCCCGGCTGAGGAAGCCAATACATATACCGTCATCAGCGGGCCGCACTTTCTAAAGGCCGCCCAGGACGGCCAGACCGTGACCTTCTTCTGTGAACCGGAGGAGCTTCCGTTCTGGGAACGCTATTTTGACCTGGACACAGATTACGATGCCTTCCGGAAGGCCATAAATCCCAGGGACGCCTACTTAAAGCAGGCTGCCGATTTCGGCCAGGGGGTCCGCATCCTCCGCCAGGATCTGTGGGAAATGATCATTACCTTCATCATCTCCCAGCAGCAGACCATCCCGTCCATCCGCCGCCGGGTAGAGGATTTAAGCCATGCATACGGAAGCCGCCTTCCCGTTCCCGGCACATTTTACTCCTTCCCGTCGCCGGAACAGCTCTCTGCCGCTTCTCTGGAGGATCTGCTTGCCATGAAGCTGGGCTACCGGGCCAAATATATCAAACGGGCCTGCGAGGACGCATGCAGCGGACGGCTGGATCTTTCCTATCTTAGATCCCTGTCCTACGAAGACGCCATGGACTATCTCACCGGCTTTTACGGCATTGGCGAGAAGGTAGCCAACTGCATCTGCCTTTTCGGCCTCCACCACATCGACGCCTTCCCTGTGGACACATGGATCCGGAAGATCCTCATGAACCGGTACGCCCCCAAAAGCCGTCTTCCAAAAGATCTTCCCCAGTCCAGGGTCTGCGAGGCTCTGATACAGAAACATTTTTCCCGGTACCGCGGCTTTGCCGGAGTCATGCAGCAGTATATTTTTTATTATGAGAGAAACGCTGGAGAGGAGCTTCACGGGCCATCGTGACCTGCCTTCCTCCCCACCACAAACAACCTCCCGTCCTCATAGGTGTATTCGCAGGTCCCCAGGGTGAGAAGCTGCTCCGGCCACTGGGGCGTGACCCCCGTATCATACAGACTGTGCTCCTTTGCATAGGCGATGAACGCGTTGTAGTCCTCCTCCGTGGCCGCCAGGAGCGTTCCGGCAAACGCTTCGGTGATCTGGGCTCCTGGCATCTTAAACACCGCCGCCACCTGATACCTGCCGGTCTCTTCCAGGGTATCAAAGAGGATCTCCGGGTGCTCCCTGTAAAATTCCTCTGACGTATATTTTTCCAGGGCCGCGAACATGGAGCCGTTTTTCATGTGGTGGCCGTAGAGCACAAAGTTCGGACATCCTGCATCCAGATCGCAGTCCTCGTCCATATAGATCATCCCATAAGCGGAATATTTTTTATCGAACCCCCGTTTCAGGTAAAAATCCGGGGTCTCCGGGGTCTGCATCACCGGATAGTCGATGACGGTCCCGTCCACGCGGATCCAGCCCGTCACGTCGCTGTTGGCCTTTTTAAGCTCCCGGTACTGCAAAAGCCTGGCTTCCTCTTCTTTCTTCCGGACATCAGACGCCTCTTTGTCTTCCCCGGCCTCTGCTGTCTCTCCTTCTTCCCGGCTTTCGTCCTGTCCGTCTCCCACGGACATTTCCGGCGTCTTCTCCTTTGCCCGCTCCCCGGCGCTTTCCATGGCCGCATACATCTGCCGCAGATCCTCGTCCCCGGCCTTATACTCTTTTGAGATCTTATAAAGCTGATACCCGGAAACGGCGGCCATTGCGGCAAAAAACAGGGCGGCGGCAAGCAGCAGGCCTTTACGATTTCGTTTCATCTCTCTTTTTCTTTCCTCTCTGTCCATGGTGTGGTAAAATCAAGGTATCCAATCTGAAAGGAGCGATCTTATGAGCATTACCATCACATGGCACGGACATTCCTGTTTTTCCGTCTCAGCAGACGGCTATTCCATTGTCCTTGATCCCTACGCCCCGGATTCCGTCCCGGGACTTCCTCCCCTTTCTCTTTCCGCCAGCCAGGTGCTGTGCAGCCATGGCCACAGTGACCACGGCTATACGGACGCGGTGGACCTTTCCGCCGGAAAACAGGGCTCTCCCTTTACAGTCACGGTGATCCAGACCTTCCACGACGATCAGAACGGCTCACTCCGCGGGGAAAACCGGATCCATATCCTGGAGGCAGACGATCTCCGGATCGCCCATCTGGGCGACCTGGGGTGTACTCTGGAGCCCGGCCAGATGGAGCTTTTAAAGGATCTGGACGCCATTATGATCCCCGTAGGCGGATATTATACCATCGATGCGGCCCAGGCCATGGCCCTGGTGGAGGCGGTAAAGCCCAGGATCGTGATCCCCATGCACTACCGCTCCGATACCTTCGGCTATGATGTCATCGGCCGTCTGGAGGATTATACGAAGCTGTGCCGGGATGTGGTCACATACGCCTCTGCTTCCATGGTCCTTGAAAAAGACACGCCGGCCCAGACCGCCGTTTTAAGTCTGTAACAGCCCGGGGCTGCTGCAAAAGGGTTTCCAGGCGTCCGCCTCCCTTTTCCAGCAGCTCCCCTGTCTTTTAGATATGTCTCCGCCACTCCTCCAGACGGTATCTCTGCTCTTCCTTTGCCTCCTCCAGCTCTCCTAACATCCGCGGGATATCCTCGTTGAGATTTCCCGCCAGCACCACATAGTTGGAGGCGTGGTTGGTACGGAATACGGTTCCCGGAGAATCCACATTCTTTAAGAACAGCTCCATTTCCTCCACGATCTCGTCGGGCGTGATCAGCTCCATGTCGCCGCGCTTCACCTCCTCGTTCATCTCCGTCCCCTCGTAAAGACGGAGCGTTAAAAAGGAGGCATATTCCGGGTTCATTCCTGTGATCAGCTCCGCAGACTTTATGGCATGGTCCCGGATCCCCTTCCGGCCGCCCAGGCCGGAGATCAGCGTCACCGATGTCTGTAAGCCGCACCGCTTTAATTTCTGTCCTGCTGCAATGATGTCTGCCGCCTTCACATCCTTTTTGATATGCTCCAGCACCCGGTCGTCGCCGGATTCAGCTCCCAGATAAATCAGCTCCAGTCCCGCTGCTGCCAGGGCCTTCAGATCTTCCTCCGATTTTTTTAACACGTCCTTGGCCGTTCCGTAGGCGGCGATCCGCTCCACCGCCGGGAAATTTTTATGGACGTAATCCAGAAGCTCCAACAGCAGCTCCGTCTTCACCACCAGGGCGTCGCCATCGGCGAAGAACACCCGCCGCACCATAGGCCCGTAGTACGCCCGGCACTCGTCCAGATCCCGCATGATCTCCTCTTTTTCCCGTACCCGGAACTTCTTCTCCCGGTACATGTTGCAGAAGGTACACCGGTTATGGGCGCACCCGATGGTGACCTGGATAATGAGGCTTCTGGCCTCGCTGGGGGGTCTGTATAAGGTTCCTTCATACTGCATATTGCTCTCCTCCATTTTCTTTTGGTTTTCAGTTCTTTATAAAAGCCGTTCCAGCTTTCTTTTAATATCCGCCTCCCGGTCCTCGAAAAGCAGCTTCCTGTTATACTGGTAATACCGTTCACACGGATTCTCCTCCAGGAACCGGACCGCATCATAGCTGGTGTTCAGCTCTGTGATGAAAATGACCATTTCCTGGCTGTCCCCAAAGGCGCCCTCCATAAGATCGAAAGCATATTCCACCATCTGAAGAGCGGCCCTGCACTGATCCTCATACTGCTCCCGTTCCTCTCCGAACCTGGACGCCAGCATCCCAAACAGCGCCTCTCCATCCTGGGCTTCCGCCTCTCCTGCCGCCAGAAGATACTGGTCCATGGTGCCGCAGACGTCCTCATACTGGTGGATCTGGGCCCTTGTGAGAAGCCCTGCCTGTTTCTTTCCTTCATATTCCTCCCGGACCTCTCCGATAAAAGCTGTAAGCCTTTGCACAGGAGTCCTGTCTCCATCCTCTGCCAACCGCTCCTTAACCGCCTTCAGCTTCTCAAACAGCAGCTCCAGGCTATCCTCCATTTTCCCAGTCTTTCGGAACTCCACATTGAGCTTTGCCAGCACCAGGCTGATGACCGAAAGCTTCTCATCAAAGGGAGCTCTGGCCGCCTGCTCCAGAAGGGCTTCGCTCCTATGGCCGGACAGGGCCTCATCGATCTGATAATGAGCCTGGTATTTATAGTAAAGCTCCAGATAACTGGCAAAATCCCTGGCGATCCTCCCGTGGGGGATATACTGGGAAACCACCTCCCGGTCACAGGAGATTCCCAGCTTTTCATAAACCGTCAGAAATCCGGACAGATCCTCCCAGCCTCTGGGGGTCGCAAAGACCGGACCATCCACCGTAGTCTCCACCTGGCAGAAATTCTGGGGCCTGGCCGTAAGGTAGGACAGGATCGCCGGATGGACCTCCATCCGCACCGCATACTCCTTCCATACGGCGAAATCCGGCTCCACAAAGATCTGCTTCACCCGGTCCAGGGTCGCAATATCAAACTCCCGGACGGATTTATTGAATTCCGGCGGATTTCCCGCCGCCGCGATGATCCAGCCGTCGGGGATCTTATGGTTCCCAAAGGTCTTATACTGTAAAAACTGCAGCATGGCCGGAGCCAGTGTCTCCGACACGCAGTTGATCTCGTCGATGAACAGGATCCCCTCCTTAAGTCCGGTCTCCTCCATCTTATTATAAACAGCCGCCACGATCTCGCTCATGGTGTACTGGGTCACTGAGACCGCCTTTTCCCCATAGGTCTTCTCTGAGATAAAGGGAAGGCCGATGGCGCTCTGCCTTGTGTGGTGGGTGATTGTGTACGCCACCAGGCCAATGCCGCACTCCCTGGCCACCTGCTCCATGATCTGGGTCTTCCCGATCCCTGGCGGTCCCATTAAAAGAACCGGTCTCTGACCCATGACCGGGATCTCATACTCCCCGTAGCTGTTTTTTGCAAGATATGCCCGGATGGTATTTTTTAATTCTTCCTTCGCCCGTTTGATATTCATGCTTTATCCTTTCTCCTCCACATCCCGATCCAGGTCCTCCGGGGACAGGATGATCTTCATGGCCCAGGGAGGCACATCCACATCCAGGAAATCCTGTTCCATGAACACAAAAGCCGTATCATAGACCGGCCGCTTCACCGGATAGATCCCCCGTCCGTCGGTGAAATATAAAAGTCCCTTAAGCCTGGAAAACCGCTGCTTTCCCACCAGCTCATCCACGTATTGGAAAGCCGGGCGGAAATCAGTGCCGCCGCAGCCGTTTATGGTGAGCCGTTCCATATAGGATTTCAGAGCTTCCGCGCTGGTGATGGCCACGTCCTCCCGCACCCGGTCGTCGCACTGGATGATATGGATGTTCACTTTTTTAAAATACGTCTCCGACTGGGTCAGCACTGAATACGTTTCCTCTAAAAACTGCCGCACCAGTTCCCCGGAGCAGGACATGGAGGTGTCGATGACAATGACAAAATCCTCCACCCTCCTAAGCTCCTTCGTCTCCAGAGGCTCGATCAGGGGCATATTGCCGTAAAGCTCCATGCCGTAATGATAAAATACATAGTCAAAGGAATCCGGATCCACCTGGACGGTTTCCTTAAGGACCGCAAACTTCCGCAGGAATTTCCTGTAATCGTACCGCTCCCGGTTTTCCACCGCCAGCTGGCTGTGCAGGTCCTTTTCATCCTCCGACATTTCCTCAGAAAACGCCTCCATCTCCACCTGCATCTTTTCCCGCTTCTGATCCCAGTCCTCTTTCCGGTTTCTGGCCATATTGGGATGCGGAGGCTTCTGCTCCTGCTCCCAGAACCGGTGGTCGTCGGCATAAAATTCCGCTGTCAGCCGCTGGAGCTCCCGTTTGGAAAGGTCCATGTCCCGGAGCGTCCGGTACACGCTCTCCGCATTGAGAACCCGGCACCGGCTCTCCAGCCGCATATAGAACTCCCGTCTGAACGCAGAAGGAGAAATACGGATACAGGGCCGCAGAAGACTGTCGATCACCGACTCTGCCGCAATGTCACAGGCCAGGTCCCAATACTCCCTGTCCCGCTTTTTCCGGTTCCACAGATGGCAGAACAGACAGTGGAGCACTCCGTGGAGGTAGGTCCGGTTCACCAGGATCCTGTTCTTTTTATACATGGCCGCCAGGGACTCCATCTGGAAAAACAGGGTGGTGCCGTCGGTCCCCAGCCCCCGGACCGATGGATCCGGGGCAAAGTACAGAGAGCTTAAGGCCACGTCCAGAAAGCGCATGGAAAGATACAGCTCGTTCCTGGCGTTTCCAAGGATCTCCATACAGACTCCGGCCAGCTCCTCTGCCGCCGCCTGCTCCAGCCAGATGGGCGAAGGCGCTCCGGCCTCCGTCCGCATGATGCCGTTTCCCCGGTCCCCCGGCGTCTTCTGTTCATATGGCTCCACTGCATTCTCCCCTTTCTGCTGAATTAAAATTCAAATTTCTTCTTTTTTTCTGGAAATTTATGATATTTAAACTCCATAAGCATTCCGGAAATCTCTCCCATTTTCCTCCGGGAGGCCTCCAGGAGCAGGGTCTCCGTCTCCTCCCGGGTCAGTCCGTCTGCCAGAGATCCCGCCTCTCCGTCGGGTCCATGGGCCATCAGCCACTTAAAGACTTCCATTTTCCCCAGGCTGTCCAGAAAGACCTCCATCCGGTGCTCCTTTAGAAAGTCCCCGTAGGCGCTCCGTGCCTCCGCCCAAAGGCCATGGGGATACATGAGGCGGGACACGGCGATCTCGGCCGCTGCTGTTACGGATTCCTCCGCCGTCTCATAAACGAACAGCCGGTCATACTTATCAAACCGGACCCTTTTATCCTCAAAGCAGTATCTGTATTTCTGCCCGGTGCCGTGGATGTTGGACACGGTGATCCGGGCCGGCGTGTTCTCCACCGCCTCGTCGTAATAGACCGGAAACAGCAGCCTGGCCGCCTCATGCTCCTCCCCGTCCGGTCCTGGCAGCAGGTAATGGACCAGAAGCCGTCCGCTGGCCTCGGTCACAAAATCCCTAAGCGCCGACCGCTCCGACGGATCCATGTGGACCGTCAGCTCCCGCAGACGCCCGCAGGCCGCAAGAAAGCCTCCCCCCGTCTCCAAGGGACCTCCATAAAAATGGATATGGGAAAGCCTCTCGCAGCCATAAAAGCAGTACCGCCCCAACCGCCTCAAAGTCCTTGGAAGGAACACCTCCTCCACCCCGGTCTGGGCGAGTGCCTTATCTCCCAGCTCAGTCACCGGAAGCCCGGAAAGGGTTTCCGGTATAACACAGGCGGCGCCCGGCGACAAAATCTTTGTCACACAGGCGCCTCCGTTTTTTTCCACAAAATCAAATTGTACTTCCATATGCTCCATTACTGCCGTTCTTTCTTCTCTTTCTTTATGAGCTTGTTGATCCGGCGCATATCACTGAATTTATAGTAATAAATGATAAACGCAACGGATGTGACAGTCCAGCTTAAGGGATAGCTGGCCAGGCTGGTATAAAGGCCCGGATACATCACTCCTGCGGTAAAGATCCAGAGGACTCTTAAGCCGCAGGTGCCGAAGCAGATCAGCAGCATGGGGATAAACGTGTCGCCGATGCCCCGGAGAGTACTGGAAAATACGTTTACACAGATATAGCTGAACCAGAACGGCGTTACGAACCGGATGATGGTCATACTTTCCGCCAGCACGTCCGGATCGCTGGTAAAAAGCGACCCCAGGATGCTTCCAAAGAGCATGACACCTGCGGCCAGGATGGCCGTCAGGATCGTGGTGATCCCCAGACCCACATAATGGCCCTTCTGCATCCGCTCATATTTGCGCGCTCCAAAGTTCTGGCCTGCAAAGGTGGTGATGGCGATGCCCATGGCGTCCATGATCATCCAGAACAGTCCGTCCACCTTGCCGTAAACGGCCCAGGCCGCAATGACGTTGGTGCCGAAGCTGTTGATGTTGGCCTGGATCACCACGTTGGAAATGGAGTAGAGCACCGACTGGAGTCCTGCCGGAAAGCCGATCTGGATGATCTTTCTCAGCATGGGCTTATCCACCTTCAGATGCTTCAGTTCAAACCGGAAGGATTCCTTCGTGCGCATCAGCGTCCACATCACCAGGGCGGCGGAAAGGAGCTGGGACAGGATCGTCGCCAGAGCGGCTCCCGCCACCTCCATTTTCAGTACCACAACGAACAGCAGGTCCAGTCCGATGTTCACAAAACAACAGACGATCAGATAATACAGCGGACGCTTGGAGTCTCCCACGGCCCTTAAAATAGCCGCGCCCATATTGTAGACCAGGTTGGGGATCACTCCCAGGAAGTAGATCCGCATATATGTAACAGAATAGTCCATGATCTCTTCCGGAGCGCCCATGGCCTTTACAGCCACTCTGGCGCAGGCCTCGCCCACGATCATCAGAAACACGCCGCCGGCCAGGGCCAGACAGAAGGAGGTATGGACCGAGGTCCGTACCTGGTCATCCTGGCGCGCTCCGTAATGCTGGGAAACGATCACGGCCGCACCGGAGGACAGGCCCACGAAAAAGCCCACCAGAAGGTTGATCAGGTTTCCTGTGGTTCCGCCTACGGCAGACAGAGCTTCCTTTCCAACGAATTTTCCCACGATCATGGCATCCGCCGTGTTGTAAAGCTGCTGGAAAAAGGTTCCAAACAGGATGGGGAAGAAGAAGATCAAAAGCTGCTGCCAGATCACGCCTTCCGTGATCCCATTATACTGTACGGTCTCATTTTTCTTTCGCTGCATCAGTTTCACCTATTGTTTGAAAAAAATGTTTTTTACAAAAGTTCCTTTCTCAGTTCCTCTCCGCTCTTTGAGGATAAGTATGCCGGCGGAAGATCCAGGATCGTCTTGCAGCCGGTCATGCCCTCCTGCTTCATGCGGTACGCAGCCCTGGCACAGGCCACGATCACGGAAGAGGTGAATTCCGGATTGGAATCCAGCTTCAGGCTGTACTCGATCACATGATTATGCTCCAGATCCCAGCCCGTTTTTCCGCTGCGGATCACAAAGCCGCCGTGGGGCAGGCTTCTGTGGTCCCGCTCCATCTCCTCCTGGGAGATAAAGTGTACGGTGGTATCATAATCGGCAAAGTAGTTGGGCATGGTCACGATCTCTTTTTCGATGGCTGCCTTGTCTGCCCCTTCCCCGGCCACCACAAAGCACTCTCTTGTGTGCTTCTGTCTTGTGGTCAGCTCCGGCGTTTCCCCGCTGCGGATGGCCTCCAGGGCGCTCTCCACCGGGATCGTATACTGTCTCGCGTCCTTCACGCCCGCGATACGGCGGATGGCGTCGGAATGGCCCTGGCTCACGCCTCTGCCCCAAAACGTATAGTCCTTTCCGTCCGGGAGCACTGCGCTTCCATACAGGCGGTTTAAGGAGAACATCCCTGGATCCCAGCCGGCGGAGATCACCGCTGTGTTTCCGGCCTCTCTTGCGGCCTTATCCACAGCCGCAAAGTGCTCCGGGATCTTTGCGTGGGTATCAAAGCTGTCCACCACGTTAAAATATTTCGCATATTCCGGGGTCTGCTCCGGAAGATCCGTAGCGCTGCCTCCGCAGAGGATCAGGACGTCCACCTGGTCTGCCAGGTCTTTGGCATCCTTCGCCGGATATACGTTCACTCCCTCTGTCAGGATCTTCACGCTTCCGGGATCTCTTCTTGTAAATACTGCCGTTAATTCCATATCGGGATTCTGCTTCAGCGCGCATTCCACGCCGCGCCCAAGGTTTCCGTATCCCATGATTCCTACACGAATCGTCATAGATCTCATTCCTCCGTTCTGTGTCCGGCTCCGGGCGGAAATCCCGCCGCAGGTCCGGCTCTGGTTCACAGTCTCCTCAGACCAGAAAAAGCTCCCGGTCTTTTTTCATTTTAGCAATATGGCTTTTCCGTGTCAATGCGTTTCTCTGCGGATAAATAAGAAAGCCACTGCCGCTGTGATAAATTCAGAGACCGTTACCACCAGCCAGATGCCGTTAACACCTAAAATGACCGGAAGGACCATCACCAGTGCTGTATTTAAGACCACTCCCCTGAGAAGCGTGATGGTCAGGGAACGCCTGGGCTGCACCACCGATTGGAAATAGGTGCTGCACATGATGTTCCACTCGCTTACCAGGAAGGCCAGGAAATACAGACGAATGGCCGGGACCGCCATGGAAAGGATCTCCTCTGTGGGCTCCAAAAACAGGTACGCCAGCTGGGTGGGAAAGAAAAATCCCGACGCCGTAAAGATCAAGCCCGCAGCCAGGGCCACCCGGATCCCCAGGCCCAGTCCCTGACGGACCCGGTCTCTCTTTCCGGCTCCGTAGTTGGCCGAAAGAAGTGGCTGCACCGCCTGGGCCATGCCGTTGGAGATGGAGGTCACCACCAGGGCCGTGTTGCTGATGATCCCATAGACCACCACGCCCAGGTCGCCCACATAGGCTAAAAGCTGGCGGTTGAACAGGAACGTTACAAAGCCGTTGGAAACCTCCAGGATAAAGCTTGCCAGTCCGTTCCCAAGGATCTCCAGCACCTTTTTAAGGCTCACATTCCAGAGGGGCTTTAAATGGTTCTCCTTTGAAAAGAAATGGCTGCTTAAGATCAGAACGGTCAGGGTCGTGCCCGTTGCCGTGGCCAGCATGGCTCCGCCCATGCCCCATTTCATGATGAAAATAAATACGTAATCCAGGATCACGTTGGTGACGCCGCCGCTGATGACTCCGGCCATGGCCAACTTCGGCGCTCCGTCATTTCTTACGAAGGCCTGTAAAAACGACGACATGACGCACATGGGCGACGCGGTCACCAGCACCCGCCCGTAGGCCACAGCGTGCTCCCTCATGGCCGGGGTAACCCCAAGAAGCCGTAAAAGCGGGTCAAAAAACACATTGCAGAGGGTCAGGGTCAGGACCGCAAACACCAGGGCCATCAGGAGGCCGGTGGTAAAATACCCCCGGGCCTCCCGCTCATTTCCCTTTCCTCTGGAAAAGCCGAACAGGACGCTGCCGCCGATGCCGCACATCATGCCAAAGCCGAAAAAGGTGCTGTAAAGGGGCAGCAGAATGTTAAGGGCCGCAATTCCCACAGAACCGATGCCGCGGCCGATCATCATGGTATCCGCCAGGATATAGATGGACGTTACCAGGGTAGCGCTGACCGACGGCACAAGATAGCTTAGGAATACACTGCGGACCGGATCTTCAAGTAAACGGTTCTGTTTCATAATCTCCTCATGCCATATTAAAATTTGTATCCTTATAGCCGGCAATGGTATCCGCCATCTCCCGGCCGTATTCTTTTGCAAAGTCCTCTAAGACTGCGTCGCTGGCCTTTACGCCTTCGTCCCCGAAGATCCCTTCGGAAACCTCTCTCAGGGACCAGAAGGTATGGGCGCAGTGGTACTCGAAGGATCTTACTCCGGGCATATATTTTTCGATCTTCATTTCCGGAGTGAGCCCGGCGTTCCGGACGATCTGGACGCAGTGGTCGTGGGTGTGGAGGGTCTGGGGCACCTCATACCGGATGTCCGGATTAAAGCCCCGGGAAATGGACGCGTCCAGGACACTGCAATAGGCTTTTCCCGCCTCACCGGCTCCCATTTTCTGGAACTGGGCAAACCACGGACATGAATAAATATTCATGATATAATCGGGATCATAGCCGCCGATCTCCACCCGGTTTGCGGCTCCCATGGCCTTGATCTCCTCTGTATTGACCCACTCGCCGTACCGGCAGTAGTTCTCATAGGTCAGGGGCTTTCCGTCCCGGATGGCTCTCTGGGCCATGCGGCGGCCCCTCTGGCTTCCATAATACTGGATCCCATGGATAAAGGCCTCCCGTCCCCGGTCCCCGAACTGCTCCGTAAGACGGATATAGTACCTGGCCGCCAGAAACGCGTGTGTCATCTCATTAAATCCCATAAAAACTCCCCTTTCTGAACCTTTGTCTACGGTTCCCCTAAAATATCGGAAAGCTCTGCAAACTGGGAAAGCGTCAGCGCCTCGCCCCGGACCGATGCCGGAAGGCCCATGCGCGCAATGGCCGCAGCCACCTTTTCCTTGGAAAACGGCAGCTCCGGAGCATTATTTAATCCGTTCTGCAAAGTCTTTCTCCTCTGGTTAAAGGACGCCCGGATCAGCTTAAACATCAGCTTCTCATCCCGGACCGTCACCGGCGGATCCGTGTACCTTGTGAGCCGGATCACCGCAGAGCCCACATTGGGCCTGGGAATAAAGCAGTTGGGCGGCACGTTGGCCACGATCTCCGGCTTTGCATAATACTGGACCGCCAGAGACAGGGCCCCGTAATCCTTGGAGCCAGGCCCCTCCTTCATCCGGTCGGCCACCTCCTTCTGGACCATGACCGTAATGTTATCAATGGGCACGCCGCTTTCAAACAGCCCCATGATGATGGGCGTAGTAATATAGTACGGAAGATTCGCCACCACCTTAATGGGACGGCCGCCGTTATACCGGTCCGCCAGCTCCCGGATATCCACCTTTAAAATATCCTCGTTGATGATGGTCACGTTGTCCCAGGCCGCCAGGGTCTCCCCCAGGATGGGGATCAGGTTCCGGTCGATCTCCACGGCCACCACCTGCCTGGCATTTTCTGCCAGGTACTGGGTCATGGTGCCGATGCCGGGGCCGATCTCCAGCACACAGTCGTCCTTTGTGACTCCGGCGGCGTTTATGATCTTTTCCAGCACATGGGTATCGATCAGAAAGTTCTGTCCAAATTTTTTCTGGAACATAAATTCATACTTCTGTATGATCTCAATGGTGTTCTTGGGATTTCCCAGATATTCTTTCATATACGATTCTCACTTTTCTTAAAGCCTGTAAAGCCGTCTGGCATTCTCTGCGGTGACACGGATCACTTCGTCCTTCTCCATGCCCTTAAGCTCTGCCAGGGCCTCTGCCACATAGGAAAGATACAGGGAGGAATTTCTCTTTCCCCGGTAGGGAACGGGCGTCAGGTAGGGACAGTCCGTCTCCAGGACCAGACGGTCCATGGGCGCGTATTCCGCCACCTCCTTCAGCTTTTTGGCGTTCTTAAAGGTCAAGACGCCGCCGATCCCTAAGAAATATCCCATGTCCAGATATTCCCGGGCCTGGTCCACACCGTAGGAAAAGCAGTGGATCACGCCGCCGGTGGTCCCTTTGTGCTCCGCTTTTATAATGTCCATGGTGTCCTTTGCCGCGTCCCGGCTGTGGATCACCACAGGAAGCCCCGTGTCCTTTGCGATGGAGAGCTGGCGGACAAACCATTTTTTCTGGATCTCCCGGTCCGGCTCATCCCAGTAATAATCCAGGCCGATCTCTCCGATGGCCACGATCTTTTCCGATCCGGAGGCCTTCCGGAGCCAGTCCATGTCCTCCTCGGTCAGATCCTTTGTCTCATTGGGATGGACCCCCAGAGCCCCGTAAAAAAAGGGATATTCTTCCGCCAGGGCCAGGGTGGTCCGGCAGGACTCCATACTGGCACCGATGTTGCAGACGTTCCCGATCCCGTTCTCTCTAAGGCTCCCGATCAGGCTCTCCCTGTCCTCGTCAAACGCCTCATCGTCGTAATGGGCGTGGGTATCAAAAATGTATTCCATAGATCAGCACTCCTATGAAGTAAATGATGAGCAGATGGGCCGGGTAAAACACATAAGGCAGATATCCCAGCCGCCTTCCTCTGGTTCCATTGTAACGGCTGATGAAGAAAAATGCAATGCATCCGAAGCCGCCCCAGACGATTCCCTCCAGAAGGATCAGCACCGCGCCTCCCGCCAGGCTCTGGGCCTGGAAATTTCCATTATAAAAATACAGGATCAGGATAAAAAGCACGCCCAGTGGGCCGTAGTCGGAGTTTAAAAGCCCGGACGCCGCCATGGAAGCAGCTGCTGTAAGGACAATGGCCGCCGTTTTAAGCCACACAGCCCCCGCACGGCCTCCAAAGGCCCCTTCCTCCGGCTCCCAGGTCTGGACGGCCCGGATCCCCTTTAAGGCCAGAAGGCTGATAGAAAGAGTTACCAGCGTATTCTGCACCGGATACATCGGCCTTCCGCTGCATATAAGGTTAAATGGGATCTCTGAAACCAGAGCCAGAAGGACCATGCGCTTCATATACCTTCCCCAGTCTCCCGTGTGGAAAAAGCCCTGGACCAGAAAAAAACCATAAAGAGGAAAAGCCACCCGCCCCGCAAGGCGCATGGCTGTTCCCAGTATATACCAGGCCATAGGGAGGTCCGTGCCGCCGCGTTCCATCAGATGGAACGCCAGATGGTCCAGGACCATGGTCCCCATGGCGATCCGCTTAAGGTCGGATGCAGAATACGTCCTCTGCCATCCTAGCATACTTCGGAGCCAGGTTTGATATCCTTTTCCGGAGTCATAAGAGCCAGATTTCCCTCATCGTCCTCAGCACACAGGATCATGCCCTCCGAAAGCATTCCCGCCAGCTTTGCCGGCTTTAAGTTGGTAACCACCATGACCTTTTTCCCCACCATCTGGTCCGGCTTGTACCAGGCCTTGATGCCGCTGATGATCTGTCTTGTCTCAGAACCGATCTTCACCTGGGAGCAGAGCAGCTTCTTGGACTTGGGCACTTCCTCGCATTTTACGATCTGGCCGATCTGGAACTGGAGCTTTGCAAAGTCATCGTAGGTGATCTCCGGCTTTTTCTCCACATCCACAACGCTTTCCTCCTGGGCGTTTTCTTCTTCTCCGGCGGCCTTGGCTTCTTCTGCCTTCATGGCTTCCACCTTCTCCAGGACCTCCTTCACGTCCATACGGGCGAACAGGATCTCCGGCTTCTCCGTTACCTTATTTCCATTGGGATACAGTCCGAACTGGTCCATGGCCTCCAGAGTCCTCTTTTCTGTATTGAGCTGGGCCAGGATCTTTTCAGACGTCTCCGGCATAAAGGAGGACAGGAGAGACGCGCCGATGGTGATGGCCTCGGTCAGGTTGTAAAGCACCGTAGCCAGACGGTCCTTCTTCTCCTCATCCTTTGCCAGAGTCCACGGAGTGGTCTCGTCGATGTATTTATTGCTGCGGCGGAAGATATTGAAGATCTCTGTGATGGCATCGGCCACGCGCAGCTTCTCCATCTTCTCGTCTGCCTTCTTCACAGCCTCTAAAACAGCGGCCTTTAAGTCATCATCCACGTCCTCGCAGACGTTTTTGTTCTCCACAACGCCGCCGAAATATTTATTGGCCATGGAAACGGTACGGTTCACCAGGTTGCCCAGGATATTGGCCAGATCGGAGTTCATCCGCTCCACCATTAATTCCCAGGAGATCACGCCGTCATTCTCAAAGGGCATCTCATGGAGTACAAAGTAACGGACTGCGTCCACGCCGAAGAAGTCCACCAGCGTATCGGCATACAGCACGTTTCCTTTGGACTTGCTCATCTTTCCGTCGCCCTGGAGGAGCCACGGATGGCCGAATACCTGCTTGGGAAGGGGCAGATCCAGGGCCATTAAGAAGATGGGCCAGTAAATGGTATGGAACCGGATGATATCCTTACCGATCAGATGGAGATCTGCCGGCCAGAACTTATTGAATTTTTCATCATGGTTCCCATCGCAGTCATAGCCGATCCCTGTGATATAGTTGGTCAGGGCGTCCAGCCATACATAGGTCACATGCTTCGGATCGAAATCCACCGGGATCCCCCACTTAAAGGAGGTCCTGGATACGCAGAGATCCTGTAAGCCCGGCAGCAGGAAGTTGTTCATCATCTCATTTTTCCTGGATACCGGCTGGATAAATTCCGGATGGCTGTTGATATGGTCGATGAGCTTCTGGGCATATTTGCTCATACGGAAGAAGTAAGCCTCCTCCTTTGCAGGCTGTACCGGACGGCCACAGTCGGGGCACTTTCCGTCCACCACCTGGGACGGGGTCCAGAAGGACTCGCAGGGCGTACAGTAAAGGCCCTCATAATGGCCCTTATAGATATCGCCTTTTTCGTAGAGCTTCTTAAAGATCTTCTGCACCTGCTTTTCATGGTACTCGTCAGTGGTGCGGATGAATTTATCATAGGATGTGTTCATCAGATCCCAGATATTTTTGATCTCTCCCGCCACGTTGTCCACAAACTCCTTGGGCGTCACGCCGGCGTCCTGGGCCTTTAACTCGATCTTCTGGCCGTGCTCGTCGGTTCCGGTCTGGAAATATACGTCATAGCCCTGCTCTCTTTTGTACCGCGCAATGGCGTCTGCCAGCACGATCTCATACGTATTTCCGATATGCGGTTTTCCGGATGTGTAGGCAATGGCCGTGGAAATATAGTACGGCTTCTTACAATTCTTGCACATAAAAAATCCTCCTTTAAGACAAAAAAAGACCCGTCTTCTCTTAAAGACGAGTTCTCCCTCGTGTTACCACTTTAATTCAGAGATCCCTCACAGGATCCCCCTCACCGGCTGCCATAAACAGCCTGACGCGCTAACGGGCGCTTCCGTCGCGGCCTCAACTCTCTGCCCTTTTACCGGCAGCTCCTTCAGCCGCGCAGCTCCGGGACCATCTTCTGCAAAAGCTCCGCTCCCCGCTCGCACCATCCGGGGTCTCTGAAAGCTTCCCTTTTTGCATACTCTTCCCTTCACAGCCTTTTCCCTATTATACCCCTAGTCTATCCTGTTCCAGCGGTTTTGTCAAGACTGGGAAAACGCCTGCAGGCAGACTTCTGCCATCCCGCTCCGCAGCCTCCGGCCAAAAACCGGCACATACCTCTTCCATCCCCTTCATATACTGGCGGTATACAGCCGGTCTCCGGGCGCTCTTCCCGGATCTGGCCCGGCTTTTCAAGGAGGTATCGTCATGCGGCCTGAACATGGCTTTTCCCGAAAACATCCGTACATACTTCTATGGGGGCTCCTGGCCCTGTCCCTGCTTCTCACCTCCTGTGGCCGTCAGAGGATCCGGCAGCCCGGAGAAAGCAGCGCGGCCTTTGAAAACAGCACCGCTCCGGGAAACGGCGCGGCTTCGGAGTCCGGCGGGGCTCCTGGGTGTCCGTCCCAGGAGGACATTGCCGCTGCCCAGGCTGCCTTTGATTCCTTCTGCACCCAGGTCTTCCAGGAGGAGATGGCCCAGGCCGGTACCCTGGACCTCCACTATACGCTGCTGCGGCCGGAAGCCTTCGGGATCTCTCCCGGAGAACCGAGGCTGGGTACCTGCACTTTGGAGGACATGATCCAGTCCGGGGCGGCGGTCCAGGAGCTGGCAGACCGGCTGGCAGCCTTCGACCGCTCCCTGCTCACCGAAGACCAGGCCCTGGTGTACGACGCCCTTTCCGAGACCCTCCAGGCCTCCCTCATGGGCCGGGGACTGGAGCTTTATGAGCAGCCCCTGGCTCCCACCATCGGTGTCCAGGCCCAGCTTCCCATTCTCCTGGCAGAATATTCCTTCCACTCCTTAAAGGACGTGGAGGACTACCTGGCCCTTCTGTCCCAGACCGATGCTTATTACGCCCAGATCCTGGAATTTGAAAACCAGAAGGCCGATGCGGGCCTGGGTCCCTCGGATACCACCATCGACCGGATCCTGGAATCCTGTGAGAGCTACCGGATCGATCCGGACCAGAACTTTCTCACTGAAACCTTTGCCGCCAGGCTGGCGGCCCTGGAACAAGAGGTCCCTCTGACCGCAGAGCAGAAGGCGGATCTCCACTCCCGCCATCTGTCCGCCATACAAGGACATTTTATTCCGGCCTACGAGGCCATGATCCAGGGCATGACCGTTCTTAAGGGGCGCGGGATCAACGACGGCGGCCTGGCCGGAGCCAGGGACGGGAAGCAGTATTATGAATACCTGGTAAAAACCGGGCCCGGACTCTCCTATACGGTCCCGGAGCTTAAGGAGGCCTTAAAGGCCAGGATCCGAAAGGACTACGAGGCCCTTGGCCGGATCCTCCGGGAGACTCCCGCTGCCGGTCTGGAAAACGCCTCCTTTTCCCTGACTGATCCCCAGGCCATCCTTCTGGACCTCCAGGAGCAGATGAAGGGGCTTTTCCCGGAGCTTTCCCAGTGCGGCTATGAGGTCCGCCAGGTCCCCTCCTGTCTGGAGGGTTCCTTAAGCCCCGCCTTTTATCTGACGGCTCCTGTGGACGACAGGGACCAGAACGTCATCTACATCAACGGCGGCTCCACCGACAGCCGGAAGGACCTCTACACCACCCTGGCCCACGAGGGCTTTCCCGGCCATCTCTACCAGACCGTATACAACCGGACCCACGCGAAAACGCCGCTGTCCGCTCTATTAAGCTGCTCCGGAGCCAACGAGGGCTGGGCCACCTATGTGGAAAATATCGCCTGTACCTTTGACAACGGCCTTTCCAGGGCCGCCGGAAAGTACCGGGCCCATATGCGCTCCCTGTCCCTCTGCGTCCATGGCCTGCTGGATATTGGGATCAATTATGACGGCTGGGACGAGGCCAGAGCCGGGGAATTCATCCGCTCCTGCTTCCAGGCCGACGACCAGACGGTCCGGGAGCTGTGGCAGGTGATGATCGATAACCCAGCCAATTATCTGGAGTACTGCGGAGGATATATTGAATACATGGACATGAGAGAGCAGGCGGAGGCCGCCCTGGGAAGCCGTTTTTCTCCCCTGGACTTCCATAAGCTCCTCCTGGATCTGGGGCCTGTGCCCTTTTCTGTGATCCGCCCCCGGTTTACGGCCTGGCTGGAGGAACAGGTCCGCCAGGCTGCGGGCCCGCCTCCGACCAGAGGGTGAATCCGCAGCTTCCGGTTTAAAGAAGATTTTTATAAAATCCTATCTCTGGATGTTAGATTCTTCAGTATCGTCTTTGTATGAATCAACCAAATACAGAACATCAAAAATCATTCAGCCCCCCTATTGAATAAAATCGACGTCCCCACAGATTGTAAAATCTGTGGGGACGTCTCAGAAACTATAAAATCCCTCCGCAGAAACAACTCTCAGCAAAATACACCAGTAAAGACATATAATAACATCTTACATCCTCTACACCAGAAATATACTTCTGAAATAGTATTTAACTCTTCTTCATTTTAGATAGGTACCGATACTTTTTATGAACTCTAGTGAATTACCTAAAATCCAACTATTTTTTATCTGTCTTTTCGCTTCTTCCACCATCCAGCGATCTTATCCAGGAGCCAACCTCCACCATATAAAATCACCATAGCCCCTATGGCAATAAGAAAAAAGTTCAGCACCATATTTGTTACCATCGGAGCACTTTCTCGTACCATCTGCTCCCTCATAATATCCGATAAAAACACCAATGGCATTCCCTTCATAAGCCGCCTCCTTCCTGGCAGAATTTTTTCTATCATTTATTTTGTTATCTGCCCTAATTGTATTGCATCTTACAAATATTTTCCATTTACATTCTTAGTTAGCAAACCACTATATACCTCATACCATAAAGATACTTTAACAAATAATTTTTGTATAAACTAATAAAAGGACTTTTATATGATTTTTACCCATATAAAAGCCCCTATATCGTGCTTCATGAGATTATTTTCTAGTTGGTCCCACCTCTGTCGGGCCCTCTCCATTAATTGTCTGTACATCATAAGCACCGCTTCCATGTAAATTATACCAGTGTTCAATGAAACGTGTACCTGTCGGGTCTAAATACCAAGCCTCATATATTATTCTGAGATTGCCTGGTTCTACCATCCAATGCTGATTCACCGCCTTATCCACAACACTAGCATAAGGTGAAAGTACATCAGCCTCAAATTTTGCCGTTGCCCAATCTTTTACAGCATATGCATCCCTATCAACAACAAATTTTACCTTGGTTCTCATAGTTCCAGTTGTATATTGGGCTGTTCCTACATCTGAATATGTCTCCTCTGTAAGTAACCACTCTGAATTTGCGTTGAATAATGCTACGGGAGCCTCATAGTGTGTCTTAGGAACATTTGCATCCACCCATTCGGCACGTTCTTCCCAAGTCATATTCCGGGGATCATATTCATCCGTAGTTACGTGCTTTGTTCCCGCCCAGCTTACGAAGCAAGAAAACATAACAAAAACAAACGATAATGCAACAATTTTTTTGATACTCTTCATATGGTCCTCCTTTCAAAATCATATTTACTGTTTACAATTAATATGTTATAATATTAACAGATATAAGTCAAGTATTTTTTAATATTGAGAGGTGTTTTTATGATTAAATCCTTATTATGTCTGATTTTTACGCTTGTTTTCGCACTTTCTGCCTGCTCCCATAAATCGTCCGCTCCGGTTTCTGCCGATACGATGCCGGACATGGAGGAGCTCCTGGCCTATTCCCAATCCCACTCCCAGGAAGAGTATGAGAAAAAATTAAAGGAGATCCAGGCAGTCATCGACAATACCTCTTACGAGGAGCTCTGCCAGATCCTTACCGATTCCCTGGCTTCCTGGGCGGATACACAGACCGATTATGAGATCACCGATACCTCCATAGAATTTTCCGAGGATCCTCTGCTGATGGATGAGCAGAGGAAGGAAAAGCTGTATAACAACTGGACCGTATCTGTAAATATCCAGCTGGCCGGAGATGAGAAGTCCAAATATGATGTTCCCGATGCAGCCGCCATCTACCGCCAGGCGGCAGATGCGCTGCGGAGCACTCCCTACGGGGCCTATAAGCTCCATACCTTAAAGATAACCGCCAGCAGCGACCCGAACCGGATCCTGACCTCGGAGCAGGAAGGCAGCTTCTTTCTGACGGACTCCGCCTTTTCCCTTCCTCAGGAGCCAGAAGAGCTGACGATCCAGAAAGCGGTCCTGGAACAGGTGGAGGCATTCAACCAGGAGTACTTTTCCGATGAGCGCTACCGCGGACAGAATGTGACCTTAAAGCGGTTCGGATCCCCCAGGGATTCTTCTGTTCTTTACCTGGAGTTTCCCATCTACGCTCCGCCCTTTGACCAGGACATGGCTGCCTTTGCCGACAGCCTGGAAGCCCACGGCCAGGAATTTTTCCATGTAATTACGGAAAATAATGAAAATCTGGAATATTTAAAAAAATGTGGGATAACCTCTGTGACTGTCCGTTTTGTCACCTCCTGGGACAACCGCCTGGAAGGCCCCGAGCGGTACCGGGAATTTTCCTGGGAGCTTTAAACCGCGGATCATTTTTTCATTTTCTGATTTCTTATACCGCAATTCTGCGCTATAATGGAAGAAGCGAAAATGTACGGGCGAAGCCCGCAGACCTGTCAGTTTCCATGTAAAGGAGAAATGAATATGAATGAAGTAATGAACGCCATCCTGACCCGGAGAAGCATCCGGAAATTCACCGCAGACCCCATTCCCGCCGAGGTCCTGGAGGACCTTGTAAAGGCCGCCCTCCACGCTCCCAGCGGCATGGGAAAGCAGACCTGGCAGTTTACCGTGGTCACAAACCAGGAGATCATCCATCGTCTCTGCGGCCTCATCGGGACTGAACTGGGCCGGGAAGGCTACGACATGTACGGCCCTGCCGCTGTGATCATCCCCTCCAATGAAAAGGAAAGCCCCTGGGGGAAGGAGGACAACGCCTGCGCCATGGAAAATATCTTCCTGGCGGCCCGCTCTTACGGCGTCGGCTCCGTATGGATCAACCAGATGCAGAACATCAACGACCGTCCGGCAGTCCGCGCCCTGTTAAACGAGATCGGCGTTCCCGCAGACCATGTGATCTACGGCGTGGCCGCCCTGGGCTATGCGGATCCCTCCGTACCTGTGGAGCCCAAGGAACGCACCGGAAAAGTCGTATATGTAAAATAGCGCATAAAACCCCGCCGGGAAACGCTGTAAAGAGGGATTTGAACCTCCCTGTTCTGCAGCGGTCCCGGCGGGGATCTTTATGGGCCCCGGCGGTCTGCCGGGGAATGTGGTCGCTTCTTATTTCTTTATTATCTGTTATCTGTTTAAATTATATCATATTTTGCAGATATTTTTCATTTACTTTTTAATTTAAAGTCTTACGGTTTGCTGACGGATGCTTTAAATATTATCATTTGATAGTCTGTGAGGTGTGAAAGGTGTCAGATCCGCATGAATACTATACTATTAGCACTTTCACAAGTTCTAAATATCCGTTACTCTTGCCTTTTTAGTGCCTAAATGGTGCCCAGATTTCCCACGAGGATATAAAGACAATGACGGCGCAGCCGTTTATTTTATCATTGACAAGGCAACCGGCCCTGCTATCCAGCCAACGGATTATGCTCATTTGGTGAAATGTTTTAAGACTGTTTGCTGTGAAAAATAAGTTCTTTTCCATTTGCACTTGCATATGAAATTTCATTGGCAACTGATGTGCCGATATATCCATCAATGTCAACAATATAAACGGCATCGCAAATATCTATTTTCTTATAATGCGCTGCCGCAAGACGTTTTTGTACCTCTTCGGGTATCGGTTCATTCTGCTCATTGTAGACGCATTGAATTACAGCAACCCCCTTTTCAGCCTCCAATTTCCAAGAAATCTGCTTCATTTCCTCTGCAAATTTCATACTGCCGCAAATTGTTACAATTTTAATTTTGCTCACCTCTCCCAATATAAATTTTCTTCGGGTTCCGTGGAATTTTCCTTGAACAGATTATACCATGTCCTCCGGACATGGTACCCCTCCGGGGGAATTAAGCGCCTGGCTTTCTGCGGTAAACGCAGAAACCAGATGCGTGATGGTATAATGCCTGCTTTGCAGACATTATACCATGTTTCCTGCTTATTTCCCACTTCATTCGGGGTGCGCCTTATAGATAAGCATTTGCAAAAAACAAACATGTGCATGCCCATGGAAGAGCTGTACATGCTGGAAATGAACCTCAGCCCGGAGGCGTCAGCGACGGAAACTTTGTATCAGCAGAAGGAACTCCTACCATAGACGGAATGGGGCCGACTGGCGGTATGATGTGCTCCCCAGAGGAGTTTCTTGAGGTCAGTACCATGGTCCCCTGCGGCTCACGCCTGGCCCTTACCATTATGAAGCTGGGTAAGCCGTAATTGCATACGGTTCCGGCCCATTTCCAAAGCCGCCAGATAATTTTTTCATTTTCCGATTTCTTATGGCGCAATTCTGCGCTATAATAGAAGAAGCGAAAATGCATGGGAACTGGCCGCGGTCCTGTCAGTTTCCATGCAGCCTAGAAAGGAGAAAATCTTATGGAACGAGCAAAGCAGTTAATGGAAATGGTCGCAAAGTATGAATCCCTGATCTACGATACCGCCGACTATATCTGGAAGAACCCGGAGACCGGATACCGGGAGTGGAAGACCTCCGCATATATGGAGGAGCATTTCGAGGCCCTGGGCTACACCCTCACCAAAGCCGGAAACATCCCCGGCTTCTACGCCGATCTGGACACCGGAAGACCCGGACCGAAGATCGCCATCTTAGGAGAGCTGGATTCCCTGATCGTTGGAAATCACCCGGACGCGGATCCCGAGACTCACGCGGTCCATGCCTGCGGCCATAACGCCCAGTGTGCCATCCTTCTGGGAGTTGCCGCTGCCATGAAGGAGCCGGGCGCGCTGGATGGTCTCTGCGGCTCCATCCGTTTCATGGCTGTACCGGCCGAGGAGCTGATCGAGCTGGGCTTCCGGGAGGAATTACGGAAGCAGGGCGTGATCCGGTATTTCGGCGGAAAGGTGGAATTTATTTCCAGAGGCTACTTTGACGGCGTTGACATGGCCATGATGATCCATTCCGGAAAGCTTCCCGAGGGAAAGACCCTGTCCGTCAGCCAGGGCTGCAACGGCTGTATCACCAAGAATATCACCTTCAAGGGCGTGGCCTCCCATGCCGGCGGTTCTCCGGAAGCCGGAAAGAATGCGCTCTATGCGGCCACCTGCGGACTGAATGCCGTCAACGCCATCCGCGAGACCTTCGTGGACAGCGAGCACATCCGCTTCCATCCCATCATCACCGAGGGCGGAGCAGCCGTCAACGCCATCCCGGAGACAGCCAAGGTGGAATCCTATGTACGCGGCGCTTCCTTTGACAGCATCCGTGATTATAATAAAAAGGTAAACCTGGCTCTGGCCGGAGCGGCCGCCTCTCTGGGCTGCAATGTGGAGCTGGACGACCATCCGGGCTACTTCCCCTTAAATAACGACGCCAACATGACGGAGATCCTGACAGAGGCTATGGAAGCGGTAACCGGGCCCGGTACTGTGACCCGCGGCTCCTGGGGGACCGGCTGCACCGATATGGGCGATGTTTCCGCCATCATGCCGGCTATCCATCCCCATGCCAGCGGCTCCATCGGCACCGGACACGGCAAGGACTACTATGTGGCTGACAAGAAAGCCGGCTGCCTGTATCCGGCCCAGTGCCTGACCGTAGCTGCCTCCATGTTCCTGGAAAACGACGCCGCCAGGGCAAAGAAGGTCCTCGCCGAGGCGAAGCCTTACTTTAAGTCCAAAGATGAGTATCTGGCTGCCATTGACAATCTGACCATGGATAAAGACGCTGTCATCTACAACGCGGACGGCACCGTTACCCTGGATTTCTGTCAGAGATAACGCCGAAAAGCCAATCCATTCAAGCAGGGGGCAGGTGCAGCCCATATGAGCTGCATCCGCCCCCTGTTCTTTTCCCTTCCGGTATCTTCAGACAGATACCGCCTGTCTTTATATAAACAGATATTGGAACAGATTAAAGCTATAACCCACAAAAATGATCCCCACGGTACAGACCGCCGCAAATGTTCCCAGGAGCCGCGGCTTCACCGCCTTTCCCAGCATGACCATGGACGGAAAGCTCAGGGTGGTGACCGCCATCATGAAGCTTAAGATGGTCCCCAGCTGGGCGCCCTTGGCCAAAAGCGCTTCCGCCACTGGGATGGTCCCGAAAATATCCGCGTACATGGGGACGCCCACCAGAACGGCCAGCACTACGCCAAAGGGATTTCCGCTTCCCAGGGCAGCCTCGATCCATTCCCCAGGGATCCAGTTGTGGATCACGGCTCCGATACCCACGCCTGCAAGGATATACGGGAATACCTTTTTGAAGGTGGACTCCACCTGGTCCCTGGCATAGGCCAGCCGGTCCCGGACCGTAAGCGCCGGACCTTCAAGATCCACCCGGCCTGCCATCCGGATAAACTCCTCCACCTCAGCCTCCATGTGCAACTTTTCGATCACCGTCCCCCCAAGGACCGCCACAAAAAGTCCCAAAAGAACGTATACAGCCGCGATCTTCACACCGAAAATACTCGTCAGGAGCACCAGGCTCCCCAGATCCACCATGGGGGAGGAGATCAGAAAGGAAAAGGTCACGCCCAGAGGGAGGCCCGCCCCCGTAAATCCCATGAACAGGGGGATGGAGGAGCAGGAACAGAACGGAGTCACCGTTCCCAGAAGGGCCGCCGCGATCCTGGCTCCCAGCCCATGGAACCGGCTCAGGATCCTTTTGCTGCGCTCCGGCAGAAAATAGCTCTGGATATAAGAGATCACAAAGATCAGCGTGCATAATAAGATCGTGATCTTAATGATATCATAGATAAAAAAATGTACGCTGCCGCCAAGTCTGGAGGAAATATCGGTTCCCATGGCCGTAAGGCCCGATCCCACCGCATCCTTCAGCCATTTCATGCCGAGGATCTGGTCCTGGATCAGGCTCCACAGCCCCTTTCCTGCCTCCATCATTTCTTCAGCAGACGGACGATCTCCGATGTCTTCGCCGTCCGTCCCGCGATCACCAGCTTACCGTCGATCATCAGCGACGGTGCCGCCATGACGCCCAGCTTCACGATCTCCATCAGGTCTCCGACCTTTTCCACCACTGCATCGCTGCCAGTCTCCCTTACGGCCTCCATCACATTTTCATACAGCTTATCGCAGTTTTCACATCCCATACCGATCACCTTTATGACCATGTTATCCTCCTTTAATTCTTAAGCTTCATCTCGCTGCCCACATGCTCCTCCCAGGCGGAGAAGATCTTTTTTATGACCATGGGACCGATCTTTGAAATAAACACCAGCTGGGACCGTTCAAAGGCCCCGCACTCCTTATAGTCGATCAGGGAGCCTACCACGTCCACCTGGGTCCAGCCCGTCTCTTTAAGATCACAGAAGCCCTTGATCCGGTGTACATCCGGAGCCACCGCCGCTAAAAATTTGTGGAGCTTTTCCTTTTCCACCTGGCCCTCGTATTCCATGAACAGGGACTTGGGCTTTGTTTCCACTGAGTTGGTGGTCTCCTCGCTTTCGGCCCACTGGAAGATCCTCAGATCCTTCTGTAAAAAGGAATGATCCATTTCCCCATTGACACTTTCAAGAATCTCACACACCGGGTTGATCTCCCGGATCTTTTCTGCCACCTGCTCCATCAGCCCCGCATCTGCCAGGTCTGTTTTTGTAATGACCGCCAGATTGCAGTGCTTCAGCTGGCGGAAGGCCGTCTCCTCATCCTTGACCTGCTCCAGGAAGTTCACCGCATCCACAAAGCAGATCACGCCCTTAAAATCGTATTCCTTTTCCGAAGCGATCCGAGCCGCGTCCAGGATCTCCTGGACATTGGAGGGATCTCCCCAGCCGGAGCTTTCCACAAAAAGATAGTCAAAATCCCGCTGGGCCATTTCCGCCAGGGCCTTGACAAAATTTAACTTCTGGCAGGTGCAGAAAATAGAGCCCCGGTTGATCTCCACCATCTGGATATCGTCATTCCGCAGGATCGTTCCATCGATCCCCAGCTTCCCGAATTCATTCTGGATGACCCCGATCCGGCTGCCCTTCAGTCTCTCCAGAAGCTTTAATAACGCCGTGGTCTTTCCAGAGCCCAGAAAGCCGGTCAGAACGTACAGCTTCGTATTCACAGTTTCCATTTTTTCCATGTCCTCCTTTTTTCCCTCTTTCTTCCCGCAGCCGCAGACCCCTGTCCCCGTCTCCGGGACCATCAGCCCCTCCGCCGCCCGGCAGATCTCTCCCACTCTGGCCTTATTCAGAGAATAATGGGTCCATTTTCCCTCCCGCCGCGGGATCACAAGCCCCGTGTCGGTCAAAAGCTTCATATCGTGGGACAGAGTCGGCTGCGTAATATGAAATTCCTCCAGGATCTTACAGGCGCAGAGCTCGCCTCCTGCCAGCATGTGGACGATCTTCAGCCGCTTGGGATCTGAAAGAGCTTTAAACAGCCTGGCATACTCTGTATAGTCCAAATTTACATATCCCCTTTTACAGATAGATTTTTTTCTATGTTTGCATTATAATTCTCATATAGAATTTTGTCAATATATTTTTTCCAAAAAGGGCTGCTGCAAAGAGAAAGCCGTCCCGCTTTCCTTTTACAGCAGCCCCTCTTTTCACCAGCCTTCTCTTACTTTCTTATACCGGGAGGGCCGGACTGGGGACGGCCAACGGCCTTTCCCTGCCGGGTCCCGGGCCTCTGTCTCCCAGCGCCCCTTCCGGCTTTAATCCCATCCTTCCGCCTTCCGGAACTATTTCCTGCTTCCGGCGCAGCCTTCCCCTTCCCGGATCCGCGCTTTTCAGCCGTCTTCTTCACACTGTATCCAAAGGTTCCCAGGCATTCCCCCAGGCCGTAATACCGCCCGTGGGAGTAGGCCATGGGTCTGGCCGCTGACAGGTGGAAGGTGTCCTTTTCATCCATATATTTTTCGTCCACGTCCACCGCCACCACCTGGGCCAGAAACATATGATGGCTTCCCAGCTCATCCACCCGCACCACCCGGCACTCCAGGTTCACCGGACATTCCCGGATCAGCGGGACTGAGACCTTACTGGCTTTTTCCTTCGTGAGCCCCATATCTGCCCATTTATCCGTATCCCGGCCCGACCGGACGCCGCAGTAGTCCGTAGCCCGGGCCAGCTCCTCTGTGGTCAGGTTTACCACAAACTCCCCGGTCTCCCGGATCATATGGTAGGAATACCGCTCCGGCCGGATGCTGATGGTCAGCATCGGCGGATTGGTGCACACCGTTCCCGCCCAGGCCACGGTGATGATATTGGCGTTTCCCTCTTTATCGGCCACAGAGACCATGACCGCGGGAACGGGGTACAGCATGTTCCCCGGCTTAAACTGTCTTTTTCCCATAAAATTCCTCCAGCTCCCGCCGCTTACTGCTGCAGCGCCATCATGATCTGGGGGGCCAGCTGCTTCTTTCTGGAAACCACGCCCGGAAGGCTGACGATGCCGTCCATCTCTTCCATCTCCTCGTCTCCGGAGCCATCCTCATCTGCCATATGGAAGGCCGTGGAAACAAGCTGCTCGGCCCCCTGGCCCACGCAGATCAGGTCCGTGGACTCTGTCAGGATATTAGTCAGCATGAAGAACATCATATCCGCGTCATGCTGCTCTCTGGCCTTCTCCGTATAAGCCAGCATCCGGGGCTTCAGATTCTCCAGCTCCTCTGAATCCAGAGAGGTGATCTGGCCGATCCCGAACACAGAATTTCCCACCGTGAACCGCTTGAAATCCTGGTAGAAAATGTCCTCGTCCGATTTTCCCTTCAGATTGCTGCCAGCTGCAAACATCTTTTTTGCATACTCCTCGGCATGGATCCCCGCGATCTCCGCCAGAGCCAGGGCCGCCTCCTTATCCACCGCTGTGCAGGTGGGGGAACGGAACAGCAGCGTGTCTGAAATAATGGCGCTGCATAAAAGTCCCGCTGTGGTCTTATCGATCTTCACGTTATTTTCCTGGTACATCTGGTAAATGATGGTAGCCGTACAGCCCAGAGGCTGGTTTCTGAAAAATACCGGAGACATGGTCTGCACCGTTCCAAGACGGTGATGGTCGATGATCTCCCGGATATCCGCCGTCTCAATGCCCTCGACGGCCTGGGTCCGCTCGTTGTGATCCACCAGGATGATATGTTTTCCCTTAGCTCCCAGCAGGTTCCGGCGGGAGATCATGCCCAGATATTTTCCGTCGGAATCCAGGATCGGGAAATCACGGTGGCGCTTGTTGGCCATGATGTCCCGGATATCGTCAATGGGGTCCTCATCGGAGAAGCCGATGATATTTTCCATGGTCATAAAATAGCTGATGGGCATGGACTGGTTGATCAGTCTCGCGGTGGTATATGTATCATAGGGCGTGGTGATCACCGTGCAGCCCCGTTCTTGGGCCAGCTTCCGGATGGTCAGGGAAACGCCAGCGCCCTCGCAGACAATAATGCAGCCCGCCTCCATCTCAATGGCGCAGAGCTGGGATTCGTACCGGTTTCCCAGGATCACCAGGTCATGCTTTTCAATATAATTCTCCATCAGATCCGGATTTGCGGCGGCGATCAGGACCTTTCCCTTATCAAAATATGCCTCCGCGTCTCCCACCACAATGCTGCCCTCCAGGGTATCCAGGATGTTGGAATACTTGGTATTGGCCTTGGAAATGATACTGCTGTCATACAGGTTCATATAGGATTTGGTAATATCTCCGATGGTGATGACGCCCTCTAAAACGCCCTCCTCTGTGACACAGGGGATCGTCACCACATTGTTTTCCTGCATGAGGCTCCATGCGGTCTTCAGGGAGATGCCCCGGTCCACGCCTTTGGTCTTGCGGATCTCAATATCCTTTACCTGGGTCTTCACGCTTTCCACCAGACGGGGCGCTTCCACATGGAAAAAATCCAGTACAAACTGCGTCTCCGGATTCACATTTCCAGCGCGGCACGGTTCATATTCCTTTCCCGTCAGCGTCCGCTTCAAGGCGGCATAGCAGATGGCAGAACAGATGGAATCCGTATCCGGGTTCCGGTGTCCAATGACCAGCGTCTTCTGCTTTTCTGTATTTATCATAAATGGTCTTCGTCCTTTCCGATGATTTCATGGTCACATTCCAGTTCTTTCTTAAGTATAGCACACAGGGTAAAAACCGTACACCCGGGAATTTGTACAAAAAGCAAAGCAAAACGGGGGCATAATCAGACATGCCCCCGGATATTTATCTGTTTTTTTGAACTGTTACTTTTTCACGATCTGTACCCGGAAATCACCGGTTCCATCGTAGTAATAATCTCCCACAACCTTTAAGCGGTAGCCCGCCGGAACCGTCGTCATCTCTGTACAGTTGATAGTACCCTTGCCGTCCACAAGGCCTTCGGCCCAGATCTGTCCGGGCGCCCATACCGTATTGTCTTCCTTACAGTAGTATACCACATTGACCCAGCCGCCGGTCTTGGTGTCGTCCTTTACGATACGGACACGCAGCTCGCTGCCGCCGTCGTAATAGTAATCGCCAACGACCTTCAAGTGATAGCCCTTGGGTACTGTGGTCATTTCACTGGAGTTTACATTTCCTTTTCCATTCACAAGGCCCTTGGCCCAGATCTCTCCGGGGGCCCACACGGTGTTGTCCTCCTCACAGTAATATACCACGTTGACTCTTCCGCCCTGGGTCTTCTCCTTAATGACCTCCACCCGGAGCTCATCGCCGCCGTTATAGTAGTAATCGCCCACGACCCTCAGCTTATAGCCCTCGGGCACTGTGGTCATTTCACTGGAGTTCACATTTCCTTTTCCGTTCACAAGACCCTTGGCCCAGATCTCTCCGGGAGCCCACACGGTATTGTCTTCCTCGCAGAAATATACTACATTGACCCAGCCGCCTTTTTTCTCCTGGTTATTGTTGTTTCCGTTTCCATTGTTGTTTCCATTATGGTGCCCGTTGTGATGGCCGTTTCCGTTCTGATGGCCATGGTGATGGCCATTGCCCGGCCAGCGGTCGTCATCATCATCGTCCCAGTCGTCATCATCCCAACGGTCATCGTCATCCCAGCGGTCGTCGTCATCCCAACGGTCATCATCGTCATCGTCGTCATCATCCCAGCGGTCTTCCCACTTGTCTTCCCACTTATCGTCCCAGTCTCTGGCCAGGGCCTCAATGCTCGTCAGCTGGGTACCTGCGATCATAAAAGCTGCTGCGAATAATAATCCCTTTACATTTCTCTTTCTCATATGATGTCCTCCTTTTATCTGATTTCACGATTTTTTTCTTCTTTATATCTGGATTATAGTATAAAATTTCCATGATTTCAACAGATTGGAAAAGACGTAAGAAAACGTATGAAAAATGTAAAAATGTAATAAAAAAGTAATATTCGTAACATTCTTTCTATGCATTTTTCCCAGTAGCACCCCGTGAACAAAACTTACAAAAGCCGCTTACAATAGTTTCATAATCTATTTACAATTTATTCATATTTTGTTCACATATATTTTTTATACTAATTGCATAGAAAAAATTTATTTCTCATCGCCAATATGACAAATTGCACATAGATTTTTCATAATTGCCCCGGCTGTCGCAGCCGGGGTCTCCTCATTTTATCCCAATACCAGCTTCGCAGCCCCATAGATCCCCGCATCGTTTCCCAGTGTAGCCAGGAGAACCTTTGCCTTCTTTGTGGCCATGGGCGATAACTGGTCGTGGTATCTCTGGATCTTTTCGGTCAGAAAGGTCCCAGCCCTGGAAACGCCGCCCCCGATCAGATAAGCCTCCGGATCCACCACCATGGTGATCCCGGCCATGGCCCAGCCCAGATACCGGCAGGAGGTCTCCACTGACTCCAGGGCCAGAGGATCCCCTGCCCTGGCTGCGTCCAGCACGCTCTTAGCCGACAGATTTTTCACTTCCCGCAGAGATGAGGGCCGCGCCGGATCTGCCTCCAGGAGTTTCCTGGCCAGACGGGCGATCCCCGTGGCCGAAGCTGCCTGCTCCAGACATCCGTATCCGCCGCAGTTGCACTGCTCCGTCTCTCCTTCGATCACATGGATATGGCCGATCTCGCCGCCGACGCCCTGCATACCAGACCAGATCTTTTCATTGAGGATAATACCGCCGCCGACGCCCGTTCCCAGGGTGATCATGACCATATTTTTATAGCCGCGGCCGCCTCCCTGCCACAGCTCCCCCAGGGCAGCCACATTGGCGTCATTGGCGCTCTTTACCGGCATCCCGTCCAGAAGGCCGCTTAGGATCTCCTGGGGGTTCATGGCCTTCCAGCCCAGGTTCACGCAGAATTCCACGTGGCCATCCTCCAGGACCGGCCCCGGAAGTCCCATGCCGGCTCCTTCAAAATCTGCCGTCGAAAGTCCCCTTTCCGCTGCCTTTTTCTTTATGGCCGCCGCAATATCCTCCAGGATATGCGCCCCTCCGTTTTCCTTTCTCGTGGGGATCTCCCACTTCTCCAGGAGCGTTCCGTCCTGCTCAAACATACCGAGCTTTACGGTCGTGCCTCCGATATCGATTCCAATGCATTTCCGGCTCATGACTGATCCTCCCTTTCTCCTGGCCGCCCGCATTCCTTCCTCCCGCTCCTGCGGCCTTTTTCCATGTTTTTTCTGTTCCTTCCATAAAAAGATTCCGGGACCGGATTTCCACACCATCCGGCCCCGGTCCCATACTCTGTATTACAGCGCTTTTACAGTATTGACCACGTTCTCCACCGTAAAACCAAATTTTTCAAACAGCTTTGCTGCCGGAGCGCTGGCTCCGAAGCTCTTCATGCATACATACGCTCCATCCAGGCCCACATATTTTCCCCATCCGAAATCGGAAAGCGCTTCGATGGCGACTCTCTTTCTTACGGCCCTCGGAAGGACTGCCTCCCTGTACTCTGCGCTCTGCTCCTCGAAAAGCTCCATACACGGCATGGAGACCACGCGTACCTTCGTTCCTTCTGCCTCCAGCTCTGCCTTGGCCTTCACTGCCAGCTCCACCTCGGAGCCGCTGGCAATGAGGATCACCTCCGGCGTACCCTCGCAGTCGTCGATCACATAGCCGCCCTTTAAGGCCTCCCTGCTGCTGCCCGTGATGGGGGCCAGGTTCTGTCTTGTGAGCACCAGAGCTGTGGGAGTCTTCTCAGAGGATGCGGCGGTCAGCCATGCGGCAGATGTCTCCGTTGCATCGCAGGGGCGGAATACCCGCAGGTTGGGCATGGCCCGCAGCATGGCAAGCTGCTCGATGGGCTCATGGGTCGGTCCGTCCTCGCCGACGCCGATGCTGTCATGGGTCAGTACAAAGGTCAGCGGAACGCCCATAAGAGCAGAAAGTCTCGCCATGGGCTTCACATAATCGCTGAATACAAAGAACGTGGCGACATAGGCCCGTAAACCGCCGTGGAGCATGATACCGTTTCCGATGGCGGCCATGGCCAGCTCTCTCACACCAAAATGGATGTTTCTTCCCGCCGGGTTTTCTGCGGAGAAATCGCCCTCGCCCTTCATCTCCGTTTTATTGGAGGGTCCCAGGTCTGCGGATCCGCCGATCATGCCCGGGATCTCATCCTTCAGAAGATTGATCATTTTTCCGGATAAGGATCTGGTGGCCTCCGGCTTTTCCTGCTCCAGCCATAATTTTTCATTGTTCATAAGAGAATCCGCATCCACTCCGCTGTGGTACTTCTCCCAGAGCGCTTCCATCTCCGGATATTCCTGGCAGTAGGCTGCAAACATCACGTTCCAGGCTGCCTCTGTCTCTGCCTTTTCCTCTGCCAGCTTTGCAAAGTGGGCATATACCTCGTCCGGTACGAAGAACGGCTCCTCATAGGGCCAGCCCAGGGTCTCCCGCATGGCCTTTACATTGTCCACGCCCAGAGGCTCGCCGTGGGCGCTGGCCTTGCCCTGCTTGGCCGGACAGCCGTAACCGATCTCTGTTTTAATGGTGATGAAGGACGGACGTTCCGTATCGGCCTTTGCCGCCTCGATGGCCAGGCCGATGGCGTCTAAGTTGGTGCCGTCCTCTACGGTGATGGTCTGGAAGCCGAAGGCCTTCATGCGCTCCTCCACGTTCTCCCTGAAGGCCAGGTCTGTGCTTCCCTCAATGGAGATCCGGTTGGAGTCATAAAGAACGATGAGCTTGGAAAGGCCCATGGTCCCGGCCAGGGAGAACGCCTCGGAGGAGATCCCCTCCATCATGCAGCCGTCGCCGCCCAGCACATAGGTGTAGTGATCCACCACTGGATAATTTTCCTTATTAAATACGGCAGCCAGATGCTTTTCAGCCAGGGCCATACCCACTGCCATGCCCATTCCCGCGCCCAGAGGGCCTGTGGTCGCTTCCACTCCGACGGTGTGGCCGTACTCGGGATGTCCCGGCGTCAGAGAGCCCAGCTGGCGGAAATTCATGATATCCTCCTTGGTAAGCCCGTATCCGAACAGGTGTAAAAGGGAATACAGAAGCATGGAGCCATGGCCGCCGGAAAGGATGAAGCGGTCCCGGTTCTCCCATTTGGGGTTGGCCGGATTGTGATTCATGTGATTGGCCCAGAGCTCATATGCCATGGGAGCGCTTCCCAGGGGCAGGCCCGGATGGCCGGAATTGGCCTTCTGGATCGCATCAGCGGCTAAAACTCTGATAGAATTGACGGACAGTGCATCGATTGCTTTCATGTCTCTTCCTCCTAAGAACTGTGCTTGTTTTTACATTTGTTTTATTGATGTTAGGGTCAAAAGCTTTTTGACCCCTCTGATATCGGATTGCTCCGCACTATGTGCTCCCGCAATCCTCAAAACCCTCAAATCCGCTCATTTTTCTATGAAAAATGGCTGCTTTTCGGTGTTTTGGCGGGTCTCAAGTTCAAACATCCTCCCGCAAGCAGGCTTGCGTCGGATTTATTGACCTTTTGACCCTGATATCATTTTAATTTTATCTCTTTCATTACCTCGCTCCCGGCCACGATCAGGGAATTTCCATGGTTTTTCCCCGAGCGCACACAGGAAACGGAAAAATCGAACTGGCCCTGGAATTTCAGATGGCCGTCCAGGCTGTATACCCTGCACGATTCCTCATTATACAGGATAACCCGGTCGCCGTCAATTTCAACTC
This sequence comes from Alitiscatomonas aceti, assembly GCF_025567195.1. Taxonomy (NCBI): domain Bacteria; kingdom Bacillati; phylum Bacillota; class Clostridia; order Lachnospirales; family Lachnospiraceae; genus Alitiscatomonas; species Alitiscatomonas aceti. The sequence goes on from NZ_JAOQJF010000015.1 coordinate 46,788, forward strand.
CGGCATAATCGTAGTCAAAGTCCACGGTTCCGGCCAGCTTTCCATCAGTCGTATACACATCCAGGCGGCTGGGGTTGCCGGACCCGTTCTCCACCACGACTCCGGCGTACTTGTCCGAGTAAAAGATGCTTTTGATCTCCTCCTCCACCGGGACCGTCACCACCGTGCTGTCCGGGATCACGTTTTTCACTGAAATAAAGGTCAGCCCCTTGTCCGAAAACGCGCAGACCGTTTCCTGGTTCAGGTAAACGACCCGTGCCGCCATTTTATCATCAAATTCCTCTTCAAAGCCTCCGATAAAACGATTATTCACGTTTTTTCCGATTTCTGAGAAATCATAAAAAACAACTTTATTTTTTAAAGTCCCGTTTTTCATGTACATGACCGACATGACGATCTGCTTTCCATCCGGCGACAGGGCGATATCCACTGGATAGCCGTCTCCCGACAAAAGCATTTTGATATTGATGCCCAGCTCTTCCCCATCCTTTTTAAAATAGAAGATGTAGCACGCCGAGCTGTCCTCCACCACAGCCGCCGTGATCCCCCGGGAGGACACAGCCGCCTTTGTAATGGGAAGCTGGGTCTTGGCAACGCCGGTACAGCCGGCCGTGCTGCATATATAGAGCTGGTTTCCCTGCTGATCTGCGATCACCGCATAGTCTCCGTTGACGTTGATGACCGGAGTCTTCATCTCAAAGCTCTGGGTCCAGACGGTCTTTCCCGCTCCGTCAATATAAGAAGCTCCGTCCTTGGTATAGCGGATCATATTCTCGCCAAAATACGCATATTTCACAAATCCGCTTTCGCTGACGCTCTTACTGGGTGTGATCTGGGGCGGCTGGCCATCATCCTCCCCAGCCCCTTCCGGGGCGTTGGCCGCCTCCGGATCCCCATTTTCCGGTGTTCCGTTTTCTCCGGCCTCCGGGGCGTTTTCTGCACTGTTTTCAGCGCCCGTATAGCGCATCGGTCTCTCCCAGGCCACATCGTAGCCGGTATACTCATACTCGCTCTGATATTTATAGAAACAAAAACCGGTCACTGCAAGAAACAGGACTGTCATGACCGTCGTCAGGATCCGCTTTTTCCGCCTTTCCCGATGGACCTGGCGGATCACCTCTTCGCTGTCCTCCTCTTCATACCGGGACGGGCGTTCCTCCTGCGGCGGCTGGACAATGTTTCTGCGGAGCTGCCGTTTTTTTGATTCTCTGTCCATAAAACCCATATCATTCATATATTAAATCTCCCGGAAATGCCCATATATTTTTAGTATACACCATTTCGGGGAGATTCGCATTAAATTCTTTCTTAAATTATTCCTTCTCCAGTCACTCCTTTGACGGCAGGATCAGCTTCTGCCCCGCCAGGATCCGGTTCTCATCCTCCAGGCCGTTGAGGCGGCAGAGCTCCGAAAGACGGCTCAAGGTGCCATATTCTTTGAAGCAGATCCCATAAAGCGTCTCTCCCTCCCCCACCTGGTAGATCTCATATCCGTTGGCCCTGGCAGCTTCAAAGTCGATGGCAGGACAGTCCCCAGAGGAGGCGTCTCCCTGGCCGGATTCTGTGGGGGCTTCTGCGGACGGAGCTGTCTCTGAAGCCGGGGCTGTCTCCGGACTGCCGGACGGATGTGCCTCCTTGTCCATTCCAGTCAGCCTCTGGGGCGCTTCCGGAGAAGACGGAGCCGATTCCGGGGCAGAGGAGTCCGAAGAAGCCGTTTCCGGCACAACCTCTTCAACAAGATCGGAATCTGCCAGAGCCCCGCCCTCCTCTATGGAGGAGCCTTCTTTGGCAGGAGGCGTTTCTGCCATGGTCTCGCCCTCATAGGTCTCCCCGGTCTCTCCCGGCAAAACCTCTGTGGGATACACGCTCCCAGTCATTTCCTCGATCACAAAATCCGGCTCCTTGGCCTTTTCCTTCCGGTACTCGTCCCAGTCCGTGATACCGGCGGGAAGCACCGAGGTAAGGACGCTTTCCATTTCCCGCATTTTTGAATAATTATTGACCATGACCACGCCTCCGGCCAGGACGGCCACCGAAAGGGCACCGCACAGCATTCCCAGGGCGCTGGTCTTATGGCTCTCCATATCCGCCTGTTCCTTTTTTACCACCATCCGCTGGCGGAAATCCCGGATCACCTTCTCATGGGAGCCTGTCTCTACCCGGCGGACGTCCTTTCTGGTGATCATGTAGTCCTGCATCATCTGGTTCCGTTCATAATATACACAGTGGCCCTTCAGACGATAAAATCCGTCCTCTGAGGTCACATAGATGACCTCCTCGCCCTCCAGGCCATGGTTCAGATACATGAGCTGGTTCTTTCCTGCAAAATACTGGCAGTGCTGCTTCCAGTAATTCAGCGGGCTTAACTGGCTTCCAGGCCCTCCGCAGAGAAACCACCCCTGGATCGTGCGCTTGGGAAATGCCTCCTCCATGGCCTGGTACGCCTTTTTCCATCCGCTTTCTGTAAAGACGATCTTTTCCCCGTCGGTCTCCACATCCTCCATCTCCATGGCCCCGTCCACAAACACATACGGAGTCCCGTCGTACTGTTCCACGCTTCCCAGCAAAAGTCCCACCCGCAGCGTCTGGCTCCCAGACGGGTACAGGCGTTTTAAGTATGTATTGACATAATCCTCCATATAAAAACGGATCACCTGGTCCGGATCTCCGATCTGGCGGATATTTTTCGGCAGTTTTGGAAACGGATTGTATAAGTCTCCCATGGTCTCACCTCGCTATATTCTTCCACGGGAAGGCCGGGCCTGTCCTCCGGTCTTCCCCTTATGATTCAGGTGGAAGTATACCATGGGCCTTTTGCAAAACCTGTCAAAACGGGGCCGGCTGTCCGAAAAAGTTTTCGACACGTTTTCCCAGAAGATTCATGCCCAGGCAGATGCTGCGGCTGATGCAGTCTGCCAGACGCATGACCACAGACAGCCGGACGCTCTGGAGCATCAGCGGGTCCCCGTTCCTCACAGAGCCTACGATACCGGTGATGAAAAGATCCCCTACCGCATCCAGGTCCTTACTGACGCCCAGCCCGGGCTTTAGGGGCCCCCGTCCCAGGGTCACATAGCCCACATGATCCGCGCTGCCCACCGACGCGTCCACAGCCACCACCAGGGCATCGGGACATTTTTCACGCAGCTGCTCCATACACGGCTCCAGGTTCATGGCATGGACCGGCTCCTCCAGTGTTCCCAGGACTCTGGCGTTTCTCATGCCCTTTTCCTTCAATTTATATCCGATCAGAGGTCCCAGGCTGTCTCCGGTGGACCGGTCCGTCCCGATGCACAGGAACAGGATCTCTGTTTTCCTTTTTTCCTGCATTCCCTCCAGGATCATCATCAGAAGGCGGCCCGCAAACTTTTCCGTCTCAAACCCGGCTTTCGTATTATAGTAATAAATCTCCTGCCTGCGAAATCTCATGCTCCTCTTCCTTTTCCTTCCTGGTCTTATACGCTATTATAGGCGGACATGGGGAGGAATATACAATAAAAAAGCGGAGGCAGAAATTTATCTGCCTCCCGCCGGAAGTTTTCGCTCTTACCACTCAAAGTGCATATAATCCTTGGTGGAAAACATAGCTCCCCATGTCCATCCATATTTTCCAAATGCCTTTACCACATCGCTGTCACGGCCGATGGAATACGGGTTTACGCCAGGCTCCCATTTATTTCCCACCAAGACCGTGCCGTCCATCCGCACCTGGGGATTCTGGTCCGGATTGATGTCGATGGCCATTCCCGCGCTGTGATAGCTGCCCAGCCCGTTGCCGCGCCAGCTGTAAGCGCCGATGCTCTGGATGGGGAACTGCTCCGGTCCATTGTAGATCTCTGTAAAAATGGCCTTCACCTCGTCCGCGATGCTGCTGAGGACCTGAACCTTATCTGTGCCAGCCGTCTTCTGGCCGTTTTTCAGCCTCCATACCGGGATCTCCACCCATACCATTTCTGCCTGGGCTGCCTCCGGCGTGGGATTTGCCGCGATCCGGTCATACTGTGCGTTTACCTGGTTCCAGCGCTCCTCTGTTCTGAGACTGTAATCCTGGTGCACAGCTGAGTAATGATATCCGGCTTTCTCTCCCTCTGACAGCTCCGGATCGTTCTCATACCAGTAAGGATCATATTCATAATCGAAAAGCCAGCCCCAGTCGTCATAGGAGCTTCCTCCTGTTCCGGAAGAATCTCCCCAGAAGGAACTGTCCCACGAGGAGCCGCTGTTTCCGCCAGAGGATCCGCTTCCACCGGCCTGGCTCTGGACATGGCCGTCCTTTACCCATGCGCCAATGCCGTTTACCTGGCTCCCGTCGGGCGTTCTGGTATTGGTCAGCACATACCCGTTGGAATCAAAATAGAAGCATTCCGAATATCCGTCATTGTCGCTGTCGATCCACTGCCATCCGTTCTTCGTACAGCTTCCATCATCGTTCTGATACCATCTGCCGCCCCCATCGGTCCTCCAGCTTCCGGCAAACGCCGTTGTGCTCATGGCCGCCGCCATGAGAGCCGCCATTGTCATCATCCGTACCGTATCCACTTTCATCCTTCTGCCTCCGTAGCTTTTACCTTTGTATTTTCATCCTCACTTTTACTGCGGTGTCCCCTGGCGGTCCCGGCTTTTGAACACAGTGACTGCCTCGCTGATATTTCTCGCCTCTCCGGCGCGGATAAAGCCCTCCAGGGCCTCCAGCCGCTCCATGGTCATAAATTCTTTTCCTATATAGGCTTCAAAATTCTCTGCTGTATACAATGTTTTTTCCTTCAGCTCCGTTCTCACGGCCTTAAGCTCCTCCACGGCCTTTGCCAGCTCTCCCTGAAGGCGGTCGATCTCCGGTTTGTTGCTTTCCATGATCTCATCCGAAAGGATCGTCTTTATGACTGTGTCAAAGGCTGCCAGGGCCTCCTTTTTCTTTTTATTGGTCTGGAGCAGGTCCTGGTCCAGCTGGGCGATCTCGTCGTCGAACTTTTCCAGGTTGTAGACCGCATCGTTTTTATCTCTGCGGATGGTCCTTGCAATGGCTTTCATCTGCTTTTTATTGGCCTGGATCCGGTTCCTTATGCTGCGTCCCTCCCGGAGGGCATCCATATGCTTCATCTTGGTGGAATTTCCTATCTTCACATAAACTCCGCCGAAGATCAGGATATCTGCCAGATAGATCAGGATCAGATACCAGGTCTTCCGTTCTGGGACCGCAAAATAAATGCCGCAGGGAACCGCCAGGAAAAATATCAGCAGCGCCAGGAGCAGGATCCCCATTTCCTTCAGGCCCCTGGTAAAATAAAGGGAATAGTATAAACCTCCGGCACAGTACCCCGGTACATGATTGGCCCGGAACAAGGTCCGGATCCGCCCCTTCAGCTCTTCGTTTTCCTTTGACAGGCTCTGGGTATCTTCGGCGATCCGGCCCTTTACGCCCTGGTTCCTCGCCTTTTCCCGCTTTGCCTTAACCTTTTTCAGCTGATCCTCCGTTTTTCCAATCTCCGCGTCATAGCTCCGGGCGATCTCCTCGCCGCGGGCCTTCACTGTTCTGGCAATGGTATCCGCCACAGCCTTTTCCCTGGTCCTCAGCTGGTCCTCCAGCGTCTTCTCGCTTTCCTCCAGACAGAGTTCCCTTTCTCTTAATTGTTCCAGTTCCTGTACAGCCTGCTTTGCACCGGCAAAAAAGGCAGTGTAATCCGTGATCGGCAATGCCATCTTTTGTCCTCCTGGATCGTTTGTTTTTGTTTCCGTGCGTCCTTATTGAACCGCAGGAACCTGCATACATATAGATTACTACATCTTTTCGGTTCGTACAAGGTAATATCATCAAAAAACACTTTAAAATCACCGGATCCCTTGTTATAATTGCCTGTATCACCATTGACATGGGCTCTTATTCCTGCCCGACGTAGAAAGGAGACCTTTTATGTTCCGTATGTGGGGAAAGCTCTGGAAGGACAATCATCTGCTCCGGGATACCGTGGCCGCCAACGGGGACTACTCCATGTCCCGCACTGCCATGGTCTTTCAGGCTTTGGATGAGATCTGCCGCGAATTTGACCTGGGCCAGCCCATCTGGCTGGATTCCAATATAAAAGACTTTAAGCTCCACGATAAGACCAGGTTCACAAGGGACAGCTTCATCGAGGAGATCGATTTTGATTACCTGGAGATCCATGTGATCGAAGAGTAGCCGGGAAGCAGCTTCCCGGAAAGCCTGGGACTGGCAGTTTTCCCGGGACCTGGTGAAAAAGAGGCTCATTTGCGGGCTTCTTCACCTGCGGTGGGACAAATGAAAAAATACTGGCGGCAGCTGCAGGAGATATTCCCCACAGGCTGACGCCAGTATTTTTTTATGCGTTCATGCTCCCGCTTACAGTCTCTTTAAAAGAGCTTCTCTGGCTTCCTCATATCCAGGCTTTCCAAGAAGGGCAAACATATTTTTCTTGTAGCTCTCCACGCCCGGCTGGTTGAACGGGTTCACACCCAGAAGATATCCGCTGACGCCGCAGGCAAATTCAAAGAAGTAGAAAAGCTGGCCAAGGCTGTATGCATCCTGGGACGGGATCTTTACCATAAGGTTGGGAACGTTTCCGTCGGTATGGGCCAGGATGGTGCCGTTCATGGCGCTCTTGTTGACGAAATCCACAGTCTGGCCTGCCAGATAATTCATTCCGTCTGTATCCACGTCCTCCTTCTGGAGCACGATCTCCGCCGGAGATTCCTCTACGCTTAATACTGTCTCAAACATGATACGGGCTCCGTCCTGGATAAACTGGCCCATGGAATGGAGGTCTGTGGTCAGATCCACGGCTGCCGGGAAGATACCGCGCTGGTCCTTGCCCTCGCTCTCGCCGTAAAGCTGCTTCCACCATTCAGAAACGTAATGCAGGCTGGGCTCATAGTTGGCCACGATCTCCACCTGCTTCCCTTTTCTTAAGAGGATATTGCGGACTGCGGCGTAAAGAAGGGCCGGGTTCTTTTCATATTCAGCTTCCAGAGCTGTCTTTCTGGCCGCTGCCGCGCCTTCCATTAACTGGTCGATGTCTGCGCCGCTGACTGCGATAGGCAGGAGTCCCACTGCCGTGAGAACGGAGAAACGGCCTCCCACATCGTCCGGTACTACGAAGGATTCATAGCCCTCTTCAGTGGCCAGGTTCTTTAAGGCTCCCTTCGCCTTGTCTGTTGTTGCGTAGATCCTCTTATTGGCCTCCTCCCTGCCGTACTTTTTGATCAGCATATCCTTGAACACGCGGAATGCAATGGCCGGTTCCGTTGTCGTACCGGATTTGGAGATGATATTGATGGAGAAATCTTTTCCTTCCAAAACATCCTGAAGGTCCTTGATATATTTGCTGCTGATGCTGTTGCCTACAAAATAGATCTCCGGAGTCTTTCTTTCTCCCTTGGGCAGCACATTATAAAAGCTGTGGGATAAAAATTCAATCGCCGCCCGGGCGCCCAGGTAAGAGCCTCCAATGCCGATCACCAGCAGCACATCGGAATCGCCCTTGATCTTTTCTGCCGCCTTTTTGATCCTGTCAAATTCGTCCTTATCATAATCCACCGGCAGATCGATCCATCCAAGGAAATCATTTCCGGCTCCGGTCTTTTCCGTAAGAACCTCTTTCGCCCCAAGAACGGCTTTCTTCATATTTACAATCTCTTCTTCACGGATAAAACCGGCTGTTTTGGAATAATCAAATACCAGTTCTCTGCTCATAGCCTCATTCTCCTTTTCTTGCGTGAGATAAATTTCATACATATGTTTTAATTATACCATTGAGTTAAAGCCTTGACAATCCTGCCGCCGGATTTTCTGACGGATTTTCCCATGTTCCTCCGGGAAAAATCTGCCCGGAGGACGTCATAAAGCCTCATAAAGCCTGGGGGCTGTTAAGCGCCTAAAGGCACACCGCAGGGTCTAAGGCCCGGCAGGATTCCTACGGACTTCCCGCCGGATCTCTCCGCCATGTACGCCTCTTATGTAAGATACTCCTGCAAAATATCTCCCAGCAGCTTCAGATCCTCCGGCTTCAGCTCCTTTTTGGCTCTCTGAAGCCCCTCCTTTTCTGTCTGCCCGGAGGATGGCTCCTCCCGCTTTCCTCCTTCTCGTCCAGCAGCAATCTGATCCAGGCTCTCCCTCAGATATTCAATGCTGCGCGCCAGCTCGTCCCCATTCCGGTCCTTGTCCCGTTCCTCCCTGGAGCTGCTCTCCCCGGATCCTTCTTCCTTCCGGTCCTCCCCCTTTTTCCTGGATAAAACAGAAAACCGGGCTCCAGTCCTCTCTCCCTGGGCGGCTCCATTTTTTTCCCCAGGCGCTCCCGCTGGTTTTTCTGTACGGGAATGGCCGGTCCTGTCACGCAGCTCTTCCTTTTCTTCCTTCAAGCCGGTCTCATTGCTGGCTGCGGTTTCCTCCACAGCCTTTAATCCCCTTCTTCCCAGATCCCTGAAGCCGGAACCTGCCGCCGGGACGATCCGGTTTTTCCTGTCTGCCCGTTCTCCCTCTGCTGCCTTATCCACATTTTTATAAAAATGCGGAGAGTTTTCCACATAATCCACCAGACAGTCCATCAGCTGCTGGCGTTTTACGCCAATGTTGACCCCGTTGTCCACCAGCACCATGAACAGCCCAGACAGGATCCCCATGGTCCCATAAAGCACGATATAATAGGAATCGCACCTGTACCAGTAGGACCCGAACGCAGCCACGCCGCCGATCAGAAAGCACAGGATCATGGTCTGCACGGAAAAATTGTCCCAGTCATCCAGAGAGATCTTCATAAAACGGAATCCGGAGACCTGTTTTTCTATGTACGCAGCCGGATTGCGGAGTCCATGGCTCAGAAGGAACATATTTTCCGTCTTCTGCTTCAGCGCCCTCAGATTCCGGTTCTTCGTCAACGCCATGTTTCCGGTTTCTTTTATTAATCTTTTGTAGAGGTTCCCTGTCACAAGCTTGCTTATGATTCCCAGCGCACATACGGCTGCCAGAACATAAAGCACTTTCCCAGTCTGTAAAAATTGTAACATAAAAAGCTCCCCTTTCTTCGTCCAGATGTTTCCAGATGATGGTTCCCATTATAACCACTTAGAAACTTTTTGAGAAGATTGAGAAGCCAAAAATCGTTCGTCAAATTCCGGGAAAATTCGGGGCTTAAGAGGTTGAGAAGCCTCTTAAGCCCTGTATTTTAAAGCTCTTCCAGCATTGCTGCCATAAGGCGGACCGAATGCTCCACGGCCTTTGCCTCAAACTCACTGTAATCCACATTCGCGCTGTCATCCGCCCTATCGGAAATGGCACGGACGATCAGATAAGGGATCTGGTTCAGATACGCCGCCTGGGCGATCGCCGCTCCCTCCATCTCCGTACAATAGGCGTCAAAGGTGTCCCGGATCCAGTTCTTCTTTTCACGGCTGTTAATAAACTGGTCGCCGCTGGCCACGCGGCCGCAGAAGGTCTGGATATCGGGATTGGCCCTCTGACAGCACCTGACGGCCACCTCCCTTAAATGGGCATCTGCCGGAAACTCCTTGATGCCCATCTGCGGGATCTCTCCCGGCTGATATCCAAAGCCTGCGGCATCCATATCGTGCTGGACCGCATCCGTGGCCAGGACGATATCCCCCACATTGACCTCATTTCTAAGAGAACCTGCAATTCCAGTATTTATGATCCCGCTCACATGATACCGGTTCACTAAAATCTGGCTGCAGAGGCCGGCGTTCACCTTGCCGATCCCGGAGCGGACCACGACCACAGCCTTTCCTTTAATGGTTCCCTGGTAAAATGTCATCCCTGCCACGGTCTGGGTCTCCGGATCTTCCATCATCTCACGGAGTTTTTTCACTTCCACATCCATTGCTCCAATAATTCCCAGCATCTTCCTTGTCCTCCTGTAAACTTTATACGTAGTAATTGTTGTAACCGTTCAGCCATGCAGAGATATTAACGGGAAAATGCGTTGAAAACTTGTTTTCATCAGCATTTTCCCGTTAATATCTCCATAGGGCAGACGCCCGGCGCTTCTTGTCCGCTGTAAGCAGACAAGAAGATGCATGGCTGAACTGTTATTAATTGTCCTTATTATACGGAATCAGATCTGGAAAATCAAGGCGGAGTTTGTTTTTGCAGGTTTGCCAGGAAAATCACAACAGTTCAGCAGGAATAGATTTCTTTGCTTGACAGGACGCCCCATGGCTGAGTATAATCGGATTTGCAGACAGTCATGGGAAATTTTTCATTCCCCTTATTTATATTCAGGAGGTATTTCCAATGGTTTATACGACCCAGGGCACATGTTCCCGCCAGATTACTTTTGATGTTGTAGACAACAAGCTGACCAATGTCCGCTTTCTCGGCGGCTGCTCCGGCAATACCCAGGGGGTTTCCAAGCTGGTAGAGGGCATGGATATCGACGAAGTGATTAAAAGAACCGACGGCATCCTTTGCGGCGCCCGCCCCACTTCTTGCCCCGATCAGCTCGCCAGGGCATTAAAGCAGTACAAAGCCCAGCAGAATTCCTAAACCAGGAAAGCTTTGCAGCATCTGACAATAAGGATTTAGAAATGTCAAAAGCCTGGAGTCCCATTTCTCCAGGCTTTTTCCAGTTCATTTTTCAGAGAGGGATTGTCATTCCGGCATGACCTTCCAAAACGCCAATCCCTTGTCCGTTCTGTTGATGAGAAATATATTTTTGTATTGTCGTATCGTAATGATCCCCATAGATCATCTCCCTTCAAAAATATGTATTTATATAATTAGGCCTAAATTATATACAGGATTAATTGGAATTAGTCTTTGGTGATGAGAACGCCGTGGGTTTCAGTTGCACAGCCCTCAATCTCATCTCCGATTTCTACCATGTGAAGGCCGCGGGCGCGGTAATATCTGTTGACGGGGAGACCTGTAATCGTAAAGGAATCCGTCATCATAGAAAGTTCCCCGCCCTCTTCCTCTTTGTTTTTTTCAAAAGTCCAAGAATCTATCTGATCCCAAGCTTCTGTTTTTTCATTCCATCTGTCCAAAAAAACTGTGTGTCGAATTCGATCTACATTCAAATGCGCAAGCGTATCAACGCTAATATAAATATTTCCATTCTTTTGATTCTTAATTTCTAGTATTCCTGTAGAAATGTATTCTCCTCGAATCTGGGATTGTATTCTGTCTATTGCCCATTCACTGCTCACAGGCAATAGCACACTTTCTCCATGGTTTCTTGGTGTAATTCCCGGACCTGTCTCCGAGGCAAACACAGTATTGGTCATAAAAATCAGCATTACAATTAACAGAAACAAGTTTTTTTTCATTTGTTTATCCTCCTTTACTATTGCTTATATTAATAATAACGGATAGATAGACGCATTTGTGACCATTTTTTAAAAATAATTTACATTTTTTATTATGCTTATAAAATCTTCTTTATCCATCTTCCCACTCAGCATATAGTAAGCATTTTCATAATAAAATTGTGCCTCATATTCTATATCACCATTCTCTAACTGATTTTCCCTTATTTCAACATCTTGATTCATCCACTCATTCTTCACAATCTCAGTTCTAAACATTCGATCTGATTTTGCGGTAAGAGAAGTCGTATTTATACTACATCCTTGTACAAAATATACTTTATTGCCTCTATAGCTAAATTGCAAAATAACCCTATCCTGACTTATCACAAGATTTTCCAGTAATAAATCTGAAGGAATATATCCCAATTTTAAAAGTTTGACATCTGACTCCTCTTCAATTTTTTTATAAGCTCGTTCTAACTCACTCATATCCATCTTGTTATTATCATTATCCAAAATCAAATCATAGCCCCTAAAAAAGTAATTCTTCTCCCCCACTGCCGTCACGCCCAGTGCTCCGACAAACACAGCCACCAGCGCGGCCACAAGAAATACTTTCTTCTTTCCAAACTTCCGTATCTTTTTCTTATTTTTATCCGTTCCATCTGCACCCATTCCGCCTCCGGCGGTATCCATACCAGGCACAGCCATATTGTCCTGTACCGCATCCTCAGACAGATTTTCCTTTTCCCGCTCTTCCCTCTCCATTTCCATGAACCGCCGGAACATACGCTCTTCGGCTCCGGGGAACTCTGAAGCATCCAGAGAAGCCTCCGCTTCTTCCAGCTCCTTTAAAAGCTGCTCGTCGGTTGCCCCATATGCTGTCTGAAGACATTTTTTCAGTTTTTCATCTTCCTGTCTTTCTTTGTCTGTCATGACTCTGACCCCTTTGCTTTCCATTGGCGATTTCTTTTTTGGGGTTGACAATTCTTCCCCAATCGTTACTATTAAAATAGCTGTGACTGTCTGACGCTGTATCCCAGACATCCGGCAGCCATAAAACAATCAATGTGCATGAAAAATCCATGGAGGCAATGATTTATGAAAACCATTATACTCACCGGCGGCGGCACTGCCGGTCATGTTACCCCAAATCTGGCTCTGATCCCTTCCCTGAAGGAGGCCGGATATGAGATCCGCTATATTGGCTCCTACAATGGGATCGAACGAAAGCTGATCGAAAACGCAGGGATTCCCTATGATGGTATTTCTTCCGGAAAGCTGCGCCGTTATTTCGATCTTAAAAACTTTTCCGATCCTTTCCGCGTCCTGAAAGGATACGGGGAGGCACGGAAGCTCATTAAAAAATATAAACCGGACGTACTTTTTTCCAAAGGCGGCTTTGTTGCGGTTCCTGTGGTCCTGGCAGCAAAGCATTATCATGTTCCCACTATTATCCATGAATCCGATATGACTCCGGGTCTTGCCAATAAGCTTTGCATTCCCTCAGCAAAAAAGGTCTGCTGTAACTTCCCGGAAACCCTTAAGTATCTTCCCGAGGATAAGGCGGTGCTTACCGGATCTCCGATCCGCGCCGAGCTGCTGAAAGGGGACCGTCTGGCCGGTCTCCAGTATACCCATCTTTCAGCAGCCAGGCCGATCATCCTGGTCATCGGCGGCAGCCTTGGCTCCGTAAAGGTAAACCAGGCTGTACGCAGCATTCTCCCGCAGCTCCTGGAGAAATTCCAGGTGATCCACATATGCGGAAAGGGGAACCTGGACGAATCCCTCATCGGCACAGCCGGTTATGTCCAGTATGAATACGTTGACAGTCCCTTAAAGCACCTTTTTGCGGCTGCCGATCTGATCGTATCCCGTGCAGGCGCCAACTCCATCTGCGAGATCCTGGCTTTAAGGAAACCCAATGTCCTGATCCCTCTGTCTGCTGCCGCCAGCCGGGGCGATCAGATCCTCAATGCCCGGTCCTTTGCTGGCCAGGGATTCTCTGAGGTCCTTGAAGAGGAACAGATGACCGATGATACTCTGTTAAACGCCATCACGGATACCTATGAAAACCGGCGTAAGTTCGCAGAGGCCATGGAAAAAAGCCACCTGAACAATGCCGTTCATACTATTATGGAACTGATCCAGGCCGTCCAGTAAGGCTGCAGACGCTACTGGAACTGTTCCCACAGCCCCTTCAGCTTTTCTTTTAAACACTTTCTGGCTCTTGAAATCCTGGAACGACAGACCTCCTCCGTGATTCCAAGAGCCCTGCTTATTTCTGGGATAGAACGTTCTTCAATAAAATACATCCTCACCGGCTCTCTCCAGATATCCTTCAGGCCGTCGATCGTATCGCGGATATATTGGCAGTTTTCATTGCTGACTACCGTTTTGTCCACTGCATTGCCAGCACGATAGCTGATCTTATCCAGCTCTGTCTCACAATCCTCAATGGCGGCGATATCCGTCGGAGCCGCTTTTCTGTGATAATCCATGCATTTATTGTATACAATCCTGACCAGCACCTTTTTTATTTCTGGCTCTGTCATCTTTTCTAGGTAACCGCCCTTATAACAAGACCAGAATGATGCCATTACGATATCTTCCACATCATCATATGGAACGCCCTGTTTTCCGGCAAAGCTCATGAACACCCTTGAATACTTTTCCATTAGCTTTTGCAGCAGTTCAATGCTATTCTGCGGCATATCTTCTCCCTAAGTAAACCATCCCTTATAAGGCCGCTTCAATCCTTGCTGCCGTCTCTGCCAGTTCCTCTGAAGCCATTTTTCCCGGCTCCCAGGTCACCATTTCCGGTCCTCCTGCGTAACGGGGAATCACGTGTACATGGAAATGAAAGACCGTCTGTCCCGCTTCCGCTCCGTTATTCTGGACCAGATTAAATCCGGCACAGCCAAGTGCATCCTTCATCGCTGCCCCGATTTTAGCTGCCAGCGGAAGGACCCTGGCCGCCACCTTCTCGTCCAGTTCGCAGACGTCCTTAAAATGTTCCTTGGGAAGGATCAGGGCATGCCCTCTGGATGCCGGTCCCAGATCAAGGATCACACGAAAATCCTCATCCTCGTAGATCGTAGCCGATGGAATCTCACCATTGGCAATTTTACAAAAAATACAATCCTTATCTTTCATTCCAAACTCCTCCATCATCCATTTTTTTCTTTGGTTTTCGATATAAAAGGATCCCCAGAAGGATTCCCAGGATCAATCCGGCCACATGGGCTGCATTATCTACACCCGAACTGGTGAGCCCCATATACAGGGAAAGAACGATCATAACGGCTAACTGCTTCGTCTGCAGATCCTCCAGACGTCCCTTATTGACAGCCACCGCATAAAACAGTCCGCCGATCACTCCAAAGATCGCCCCTGATGCTCCGGCAGATACCACCATAGGGTCATTATTTCCTATCATCATGGAGATCCAGTTGGCTCCGATCCCGCTGAACAGGTACAGGATCAGATATTTTACATGTCCCAGGGCCCTTTCCAGGTTATCTCCCAGAGCAAACAGAACGATCATGTTATTCACCAGGTGGCTGATTCCAAAATGCATGAACATGGCCGTCAGAAGACGGTAATATTCCCCGTCTTCTATGACTGCCGCCTTCAGCATTGCCCCTTTTGTATACATAAAATATGCATCCTCAGAGGATCCGGCCGCTTCCAGGTATAAAAAAACCAGAGCGTTCACCGCCATCAGTATCCAGTTTATATATGACTTTTTCCTGGCGGTATCTTCCATTCCCTCAGCCCTTTCCTGCCGTCATAATATCATACCTTTTACAGTCCCGCAATGGAACGTAACTGGATAAGCCTAGTCCATAATACCCAGGCCCCTCGCCACAATCGTGATAAAATCCTGAACATTGGTCACCATGGTAGTGGCTGACAGGCTTCCTCTGTCCAGAAGCTTATTGACTACAAATTCGTCTGCATCTACTGTATAAAGATACAGCGGCCGTATGGTGCCATCTTCCAGGACCCTGAACGACGGCGTCATATTGCCTGTGGCAATGGTATGAAGCATGGTAGCCAGACAGATAACACAGGTGGATTTTTTTACAAGCTGTCTCATGGCCCTCTGGCCTGCATAAGCGTCTCCAATCACCTCCGGCATCGGACCGTCATCACGGATCGATCCCGTCAGTACAAAAGGAACCTGCTTCTTTACACAGCTGTATATGATCCCATTGTCGATTTTGTAATCTTCAATGAACTGGGGGATCGATCCGCTCCTGCGGACCCGGTTGATCACGTCCAGATGGTTATAATGGCCATTGGGCATGGAAACCTGGGTATAGATATCCTGTCCCAGGGCCGTATGGAGGAGAGCCCCCTCCAGATCATGGGTCGCCAACGCATTTCCGGCCATCAGTCCATGGGCATACCCATTCTCCACAAGCGCCTGCATCGCTTTTCTGGCATTATGATCAAAGGAAAATGCCGGTCCCATGACCCATAAGATATTTCCATGCTCCTTCTCATATTTCAAGAGCTCCAGGAGATTATCGTAATCTCTGGCATAAGACGTTTCTCTGCTGCGCCCCTGTCGGAACACGAACTTTTCCTTTTCAGACGTTTCTTCGGTCTCAAAGCCTGTATTATGGACATAAATTCCCTCCTGGCACTGTTCGCTGCGGCCCAGGATCACCTTCTGCCCTTGTTTCAGGTTTCTGTTTTCCACCACCTCCAGGTGTCCATCCTCACAGATCACCACGCTGGAATCCATGCGGCTTTCTTCCGCCAGCACCCACTGGCCGCCGATCTTAAAATATTCCGGATACATGGATGTACTGTGGAAATATTCCGGTGCAACTCCATCTTTTTCCACAAGCTCCCATTTTACCTCTGGCGCGCTCACAAACTGAGGGAGCGAAAAGTCCGGGTGATGGTATTCTGGTAATTTGAATGGCATGTCATTCCTCCTCTCGCCCGCTTCACGCGGATATATTTTTTTCATTATATCATAAATCCCTATTCTTTTGGTGCACATTGGAATTATAAAATGAAAATTTTTAGTCCGCCGCCCGCATGCTCTGCGTATCTGGTTCCGAGAAAGGACGATCACTCGGGTCTTACCGGAACCGGAACCTTCTTCCAGCGATCTCCACTTCGCTGCCCGACTCAAGGCTGCACGTCTCATTGGCCTCCAGAAGTCTTCCATTTACTTTTGTTCCATTAGTAGAATTCAGGTCTGTAATGGTATAGGCTCCGTCCTTCTCTTCTATTTTTACATGAAGCCGGCTGACGCCCGGCTCATTCAGACAAAAATCTGCCATTTCCCGGCTTTTCCCGATCAGGAATGGAAAATATGTCAGAGGGATCTCCAAATTTCCGGAAAACGCTGTCAGCTTCCGGCTTTCTATTTCCAAAGGCCTGGCTGCCAGAAGGATCGTCTGGAACTCCTCTTCCTTTTCTTCCCTCTGTTCTGCAGCAGGCCGGCTGGAAATTCTCCCCGCATCCGCCTCCTCTTCCCTAAAATATACCTCCCATGGTTCTGTCTTTTCCCGGTCCTCCCCCTCTGGACCACGCTCCTCCTGCCGCCTGGAATCCGCCTTTCCTTTCCCAGTTCCGGCCTTCACCCCCGACAACAGAAACACTTCCACCGCCAAAAGGACCATCTCTGCAGCCCCAAGAATCCATTTATACTGAAACAGGCCATGGATTCCAAAAAGAGCAGCTGCAGCCGCCGGAAGAACTGCCATAAGTATTCCGACGGCTATGGCAACTGTCTTTAAGACCCTATCCCTCTCCCCTCCCCTTCCATGGTCTGATCCGCAGACCCTTGAAGAGGATTTTTCTGTCCTTCTCTCCTTCATCCATTCCCCAGATTCCCGCTCTCCGTTTTCTGTATCCATTTTCCAAAGATCCTGTCTTTTTTCCTCCTCCGTTCCGGTCTGCCCGCCTGTACGGTTCCTGGAGACCTCTTTTTCTTCCGCTTCGCCGTTTTTTCCAGCCTCTGACTCTGCCCTGGCCTTTTCCAGACACTTTCCGATCTCCTCAAGTCCGAAATTCTCTTTTCTGGACTCACGGAAAATGGCAAATGCCAGCACCACGGCCTCCCCGTCCCTGTGGTCCACGTGATCCAGCAGATATTGAGACAGTTCGCGGAATCCCTGGGAAAAATCCCATCTGCCACCAGGTACCAGGCAGAACGAGCATTGGAAGGAATCCGGATCCACATAGATCATTTCCGGGGTCAGATCCATGGATTTTTCGTCTAAAAGGTACCTCTCTGTCTGCTTCAGAGAAAATAAAAAATCTGCCGCCAGCCGTTCCAGTTCTTTTCCCCTTAAATTCCTGTGCTCCAGGATCCTCCCCAGCGGCTGTCTGGACGTAACATCATAATAGAACCACCGCTCCCCATCCACCTGCTTTTCTCGAAATGGAAGAAAGCCCGGGATCCTGTTTTCTGTCAGCATCCGCACCGTATATTCTTCATTTTTCTCCGGTCCCGGCTTCAGGACCATATAATTCCGGTTCATTTCCCGTCTGAACTCCACTTCCCCCATCATCCTGGCCATTCCCCATTTCTGTCAGGGCCGCTGTCCTCCGTAAAAATAGCTCCGGACGGAACGCTCCCCTTTCTATTTCCAGCGCCCACGCTCCAGCAGACGCATATCCCGAAATCTTTCCTGTTTTTCTTTTAAGCCTGGCGCTGTATTTCCCCAGCCAGAGCCTGGGATTTCCCTGTTCCTCTGCCTGCCCGGTAAAATAAGTATCCTCTTTCTTTTCATCCCTGTTATAGGAGGCCCGTTCCAGAGCCTCTTCCAGGATCATAGAACCGGTTATCTCATCATGGATCGTATAGGCCTCTTTTATGGTCATTCCCATAACCATAAAGACCAGACCAAGGACCAGCGCCGCCTCCACCGTAAAGCTGGCCGCAAGCCGCCGTTCTTTTTTCAGGAAAGCACCAGCCAGAGTCCCACTGGAAGCAGAAAGGGGAGGAACGGAAGCCTTTTCTGCCGGACGCCGACACCTCCGATGAAGGATGCGGCCATATATGCAAGGCTGTACACACTGCAAAAAATGAGCCCCGATAAAAAAAGCATAAAATTTTCTGTTGGCTCCAGAAAAAAACCGGTCACAATAAAAAACCATCCGTCTCCCTCCCCGATCCCTCCATCCGTGATCTGTCCCAGTATCAGAAGAAAGATCCCTACCGCTGCTGATGACAGCAGCCCAAGTACACTGCGCCCGGAAAGCAATGAAACGGCTGCGCCAAGGCTCCCTGCCGCCGCCAGGAACCCCTGCCCCACGGTCCTGCTCCGGAGATCCTGCCAGACCGCCCACACCAGAAATATCAGAAATATCCATTTTCCCATTCAGTTAACCGCCTCCCTCTGCTTTCTTTCTGGATGCACAGTAAGAGCATACGCCCAGGTGTCCCACATCCTCCAGATCCACTTTCCGGACGTAGGAGACCATGGAGCTGCAGGCCCGGTTAAAATGATAATGCCCGCCTCCTGCGGTCACATACACCGTCCGGTCCCCATGCCCGGAGTCCGCACACCGGGAGCAGGGGCGGTAACGCTCTCCGAACTGGTTTGTCATTTTTTCTGCCTGATTTAAGGATACAGCTTCATATGCATTGGAAATATAATGGCAGTCCCTATACAAGTGGTACCTGCCCATACCTGCTCCCACATACACGGCATGTCCGTTTCCCTCACCGGCTTCTGTCGTATGCTCTCCCGACTCCGTCAGCTTTCCTTCCAGACCGATCCATCCCCTCCTTCTGGAAGCTGCCTTCATGGTAATTCCCTGTCTGTATACAGGAAAGAATGGGATCCTTTCCGTATATTCCACTTCCAGGCAGATATTTCCCGATGGATCCGGAGCCTTTGCATCCTTCACAGTCACATGGTCCACAAGCTTTTCTGCTTTTCCCTGGATCCACAGTCCGGCTGCTGCTCCAGAAAGAAGCTCCACATATCCACTGGATAGACCGCCTTCCCCGTCCACAGCTCCACCTGCGGAGCCGGATCCATTTCCAGTCCCCTCACCGCTCCCAGGTTCCAGCTCCTTCAGATACACAGCCTGACTTAATTCTTCGCTAAAGCATTCCAGCGCCGTCTGGACCTGTCTCTGCCGGTCCAGCCACCGCACAGGCTCCATGAGCGCAGCTGCAAAAAACAGCCAGAGCGGAAGACAAAGGGCGGCTTCCACCGTCATACTGGCAGAGACGCGCCGGGAATGTCCGGAGATGAATGGCAGTACCCTCTTTCCCAGGATAAAAACAATATTTATTAAGGGGAGAATGCAAGGTACTTGGAGAGACATTGCACACTGGTAATGCAATTTGGATTTTAGAAATGTGCCTTTCAGCATATGAGAATAACAATCTGAAAAAGAGGGCACCGCCATTCACCTCCGTTCTTAATATGCCCAGGCTGTTTCCACAGTCTGCCAGTACTCATCCTTCATAAGAAACAAATGCTGTTGGGATATCTCTGTGCGGATCTCCACCTCACAGGCACAGGCATCCGTCGAAAAGTCCTTCTGTTTTTTTCTTACATTCCACTGGATCACATCCATCATCCTGTAATTTCTCACAGCCTTATCCTCCAGGAACAGCAGGATCCTGATATAATCCTCATATCCGCTGCCGGAAGCTTCCATATCCGGCCTCCCCTCCAGAAACTCCATGGCCAGCAGCCCGTCCAGACTCAGATGCCATGTGCTGTCCGTTTTCCAGAATCCGGTCTTCCCGCCGTCCAGAAGCCCACGCACATCCCAGACGGCCTCTCCCAGAGCCCAGAGGCTTAAGATCAGAAAACCGATGATCAGTCCTGCCGCCGCATTTCCTCCGGAAACCGCTGCTGCCAGGCCGTCTGCCTGGGCTTTCTTATCTGCCGCATTAAGGAGATACAAAAGGTTCATGGCCGCCCGGATCATAAGGAGCTGTTCCACGGTCTTGGCCAGGTTATCCCGGTCAGAGCCTTTTCCGCAGAGAAGATATTCCTGTTCATAATCCAGGGCCTGATCCGCCAGCTCCTCACGGCTTTCGCTTTTTTTCAGAAAGGAGTCAAAATACAGGAGTATGTATTCGTTCACCAGAAGCTGGGCTGCCAGCCCGTTGGACTCTGTTTTTTCTTCAGACTGTTCTTTTGAAGGACCATTCTGTCCGGCTCTGACTCTTTTTTCTGAAAGCTTTACTCCCTTTGGTATTACCAGCTTCAGAAGGTCTCCGCTCAGCATCTCCTCCAGCCGGTCCAGAGCGCTGGATTTTTCCTGGTCCACAGGCTCCTGCACTGCTGCTTCCGGTATCTGGACCATATCCATAAGCTCCTGGATCTGATCCCAGTCCGGCCCCGTCTCATCTTCTTCCCCATTTTCCTCATGCTCCCCATCTCCTCCTTCCTCCAGAAGCTCTGAAATTTCCTCCAGACGGACAGCCTCCGCCTCCAGCTGATCTTTCATCTCCTGACAGCGCCCCTGAAATTCCCTGGCGGCCTCTTCCACACTCTGATACGCCGCCAGCTCCATATCCATGGTTTCCGACGCCTGCGGCTCCATCCCTTCCCTTCTTTCTTCCCCTCTGGCAGACCGGCTGTCCTCAGAAAGAGCCTCCACCTCCTTTTGATACCGATCCGCCAGAGCAGGAAACTTTCCGATCTTTTTCAAAAGTCTCTTTATTTCCGTTTCCATTTTTCCAGCCCTTTCATCCGCAGCCGCCTCTGCTGCCCGTATCCTTGACCGCTCCATATCCTCCAGCGCAGCCTCCACCTCCCTCCTGACCTTTTCAAGCCGCCTTGTATGCCTTCCGGCCTGGCGGCATACCTTAAATACAGTCCTGAAGTCTCCTGCCCGGGAAGCGTCCCTTGCGCTCTCCGCGACCCCGGACAGATCTCCGGCAATATCCGGCAGGCGGTACCGGGCATAGGAGAGGATCCCGTCCTCCAGAGGCTTTCCTGCATGGTCCTGCATATTCAGAATGGCTGTGACCTCCCGGCTCTTCCGCTTCATCGGATACAGGTTCTCCTGTTCCAGATAAAAATCCAGATACGTATCGAAGGAACGCCCAATGGCCTCTGGAGACTCATACTCCAGGAACAAAAGATGGTACATATCCCACAGATTCCGGTTATACTGGCTCATAACAGAGGCCATGGCTGAATTGGCGGCCATCGTAAGGTACAGTCTGGCTCCCGCCGTCCGGGCCGATTCCAGAAGTCCCATAAAAAGCGACAGGATACACACCAGCGTAAGGCTCAGAAACACAGTGATCTCTCCCCTTTTTTTCATGATCAGTACACCTCTTTTGACTGCTTGCTGATCTCCGAAAAAATATTGTTCAAAAGCTGATTGATCTGTTTTTTAAAGATGATCACCAATCCGATCAGTACCACCATAAAATCCAGTACCTGCCCCGGAATGCTTGAAAATACTTGTTTTATCTTTCACATCACTCCGATGTGTAAATTATTTTTCTTTTTAATTTAGTAAAAAAGCAGACTCTTGGATATCCTCTTGTCCAAAAGTCTGCTCTCTTACTTTATGTAAAATTATCTATTTTCTTTCAACCTCTGATTTTCCTCTTCTAGTAATTCTATCTGCAGCTCTAGCTCTTTAATTCGTCTCTTGTATAAAATCATTTGTCTTTTCAGCTGTTTATTAACTTCCTCAGTTGCTCTATCAAAAATTGCCTTTTTAGGATTATAACATTCCCCCTGCTTCAACTGTGCATCTTCTACCATTTGTTTGGCCTGTAAATTTCTATAAAAATAACTTCTATCAACTCCTGCATATTTTGCCAATGTAGTAATCGAGATCCTCTCCTTTCTTCGGAGCATCGCATCAATCTCTCTCTGAATAATTTCTAAATTCTCTTTTTCTTGTTGTTTCTTGAGACCTACGATTTTATCATACTTCATTTAACATCACTCACACCTTTCTGTTGCCTTCGCAAAGTATCTAACTCTGATTCCAGCTTTTGATTTTCCGCTTTCAATTTTATAATTTCAATTCTCATAGCTAACAACTTTTCCTTATACTCATCAAGGAGTTCCGCTTCGTCTATGTTCATTTTATAGCTTTGATTTTGAATATCAACAGCTTTATGTACTTCTTCTTTGATTTTTTCATTTCTGTAGAAAAACGAGTTAGATAATCCTGTTCTTTTGCATAATCCGGAAACTGTAATCCTTTCACCCTCATTACGCATTCTTTGAATTTCTTCCATTGCTAGTTTTACTTTTTGCCTACTTTTCTCCTGGCTCATTTCGATGATTTTATTTGCTTTCATCTTTAATCACAACCTTTATAGTTTTTTCAACAACGCAATCTCCTTTCGATCCAACCGTTTCTTCAATGTGTCCACCTCTTTTTGAAGTATACTGCACTTTTGGAGAAGCTGCTCATTTTCAACCTTTAACCTTTGATTCTCTGACTGACAGCTGGTAAAATCCTTCTTCAATTCCTGAAAATTATAACCCACAACATTTGTTTCTTCAGATGGCTGCTGTACATCTATCCGCCGTGGCAGTTTGACAGCTTCCTCAAGTCTCTGACGGACTTGCATATTCTTATAAAAAAATCCTCTTGATAAACCTGTCCAACGAACCAATTCTGTTACAGATATCGGCATCCCTCTGGCACTCATATCATCGATTGCCCGAATCGCCTTTTTTATTTTCTGCTCACTCTCAGCTTTGTTAACAGCTATCATCTTATCATATTTCATACCCATCCCACTCCTTTACCACATCCATTAAAATCATATCGATTTTCTCTCTGACGGCCCTCGTTTCATCCGCCATTATCTTGTTCCCAATCTTTCGGTAATGATGTACACTTTGTAATGTTTTATGCCCCAAAAGCCTTGCGATCATCCAGTCGTCGATATGCATTTCTGTCAGCTTTTTCCCATAACAATGTCGGAATGTATGTGTTCCAAAATTCAGCAGTTCTCCATTCTCATCCCGAATATCATTTTTCCTAATCATTTGCATGACTCGATTTTGGAGCATGCTATACTGAAATGGTTTCGATGGATCATCTTTTTTTACAAAAATATATTTTGTCTTTCCATAATGTTCCTCGGTATAATCAATTGACTTTATAATAAGCTGTGCTATTTCATCACTAATTGCTTTTTCAAATGTAATTGATTTTACCTGCTCGATTCGTATAAAATATCGATTTTCTCTTATACTCAAACAGTCTGTTTTTAGTGTAAGCGTATCCGAAATTCGTGTTCCCAGCAGCTGATGAAGGATTAACGCCCTCGCTATTTGTTCATCCATCTGAAAAATGTTTTCATTCAGCTTCTTTATGGTTTCGTCCGAATAAAACTTAAATAGATATCTTGGCGTGCTGGGAAAATCTGTACTTATAAATAGGTTTTTGATATCCTGCCTATCATAATGATTTCCCACATCTTCAACTACCCTTCGTAGACCATATAAATCAGAGCGATAATTTTTCCTTTCCTTTGCCTCTGTCTGAAGATAGATCAAATAGCTTTCCATAATATCCCGTGTCAAATCTAGTAATGATATAATCTTAGGATACCTTAATTCCAGATATCTACAAAATCTTTTAGTCGCTACCACCTCAGCCATAATACTTCCTATTGCCATATATTTCAAATGCATAAAAATTACTGTTTTAACTTCTTTTCGGATTGTTATTTGACTAATTCCTTTAAAATTTATAGTCTTTACATTCTTTATCGGGTTGCTGCGGAGAGGAAATTCAAACTTGTCCAATTCCCACACATCTCTCTCCTGTTCTAAGCACCCCCCATCTTTCTGAGAATACCTCAGAATTTTCTTCATATGCTTTATTATGCCAGGTGTTTCTGTTGCTACAATTTCATAAACGCTTCGATACTTCTTACTTGTAAGGGCATATCCCTTTTCCATCATCCAACTCTTTAGCTGCAAAATAATCTTATTCTCGTCTTCATATCTCAGGATTTTAATATTCTTTTCTATAAGAAAATTCCGGATATTATTAAAATATAATATTTCAGATGCCAAACTACTTGGAGCAAGTTTCTTTCCCCTTTCCCAGACAAAATCTTCTAGGAGCTTTCTTACTTCTTCTGACGGAAGTCCCTCCAAGTCGAAGTAACGGTCTTTCCGAACCCTCATTCTCTTTTTTTGTTCTTCAGTCGCATTTTTATAGCAGTCTAATTCATAGATATGTATCTTATTTTCCAGTTTTTTCACCCCGTTTCTTTGGAATAATTCCAGTTGCAAGAAGATTTTCTGCCTGATTGAAATATTCCTTATTCGCCTGTTCGATCCGTTTAGGCATGTAGTCTATATACTGCTTTGTCATATTTTCATTGTTATGCCCTAAATAATCCCGAATCGTCTGAATGGACACTCCTTCATCATAGAAACTACTTGCCAATGTATGCCTGTAATCATGCGTCTTGAATGTTTCGCCCGAAATATGTATTCCATACTTCTTACAATTTGCTTTGAAGCCCTTAACAAATGTACCAGTCCTATATGCCCCGCCATCCTTTGATTTAAACAGGAAATCGGTAGGTTTAATATGATGCTTATTTATATAAATTTTCATAATTTGATAAAGCACCAATGAAATTGGTATCATTTTTTCCGCTTTCATTTTGATTTGATAAACCTTAATCCATGCATCTTCCCCATCCCAATAATATGCACCTCCTCCTAATATATAAGTGTAGGATTTCAGTACCCAACAGCCAGTTGGGTCTTAATCCACTCATTGTTTAAGCTGTATAATGATTAGGCATCGGTCTGACGACACCTCCTAGGACCATGAGCGTCCGTATGAAAGCCAGTCAGCCAGCCTGTCATTGCAGCCGTTCGATTTATGCAGGTTGAACTACCGCAGTACGTTCGTTTGATACCCCAGGAGATGGAATCGGCAATGAGAAAAGCTGGAATCCATGCAACTATACTTTTGGAGGTACATAAAAATGTACAATGCAGTTGGTATTGATGTTTCAAAAGGGAAGAGCACCGTTACAGTCCTGCAGCCTGGCGGCACTGTGATCCGTAAACCCTTTGACGTTTCCCACACTTCCCAAAACCTGAATGAACTTGCTGCGTATCTGGACTCGTTGGATGGCGATACCAGAATCGTTATGGAATGTACGGGCAGATACCATGAGCCTATCCTGAAGGCTCTCTCTGAAGCCGGCTTGTTTGTCTCCGTAGTAAATCCTCATCTGATCAAAAACTTCGGCAGCAACTCCCTGCGCAAGGTCAAATCCGACCCGGCAGACGCCAGGAAGATCGCACGCTATACGCTTGACAACTGGGCGGAATTGCGCCAATATTCAGGTATGGATAACACACGTACTCAGTTAAAAACTTTGAATTCACAATTCAGCTTCTTCATGAAGCAGAAGGTTGCCGTGAAAGCAAACCTTATCGCACTCCTAGATAATACTTATCCTGGTGTGAACAAGCTCTTTGACAGCCCTGTCCGTGAAGACGGGAGTGAAAAATGGGTGGATTACGCTTATTCTTTCTGGCATGTGGATTGTGTCCGTGGGATTGGTCTGAAAGCCTTCACAGAGCGCTACCAGGCTTTCTGTAAAAGACACCACTACATCTTCCAGGCAGACAAGCCAGAGAAGCTGTTTAACGCCTCGAAAGAGCTGGCAGCTGTCTTTCCCAAGGAGAAAACCTATAAGTTGCTGATCCAGCAGAGCATCCAGCAGTTAAACCTTGCCTCCGGGCATGTGGAACGGCTCCGCAGGGAAATGAATGAACTGGCATCCACACTCCCTGAATACAGCACAGTAATGGGCATCTATGGCGTGGGGAGGACCTATGGCCCACAGCTCATCGCCGAGATCGGCGATGTGTCCAGGTTCACCCACAGGGAAGCGCTGACT
The DNA here is from genome assembly GCF_025567195.1 of Alitiscatomonas aceti. Taxonomy (NCBI): domain Bacteria; kingdom Bacillati; phylum Bacillota; class Clostridia; order Lachnospirales; family Lachnospiraceae; genus Alitiscatomonas; species Alitiscatomonas aceti. The sequence goes on from NZ_JAOQJF010000015.1 coordinate 72,937, forward strand.
GCCTTTGCCGGCGTTGATCCCGGTGTAGATGAATCCGGCCAGCACAAATCCAAGAGCAACCGTGCCTCCAAAGTTGGTTCTGCAAGACTGCGCAAGACCTTGTTCCAGATCATGACGACCTTGCTGCAGAATGCCCCGGAAGATGACCCGGTGTATCGTTTCCTTGATAAAAAACGATCCCAGGGAAAGCCATACTATGTCTACATGACAGCTGGAGCGAATAAGTTCCTGCGTATCTACTATGGCAAAGTCAAAGAGTGTCTGCGTAACTTAGAGCAGGAATCATAACATCTGTTTTTCATACCACCTCTTTCAAAGCCGGCATTCATGGTGGCTTAAAAGTTGTACCCTAAAATATCAAATCGGATTTTTGAAATTTTCTTCAAAAAACACTTGACTTTTTATTAGCAGGCTTT